>CAMDFE010000089.1 GCA_945897395.1 Chryseobacterium gleum
AGACACATAATTTACATTATGTAAAGTAGTTTTTGGTTTTGGATAAGAAATAATAATCTTCCCTTTTTCTTACCCTCTCTTAATTTCTCTTAACCAATCCATACATTACATTTGCCTCGGTGAAGCGAGTTTACGAAATATCCATCCCCCATTTTACGAGCTTAGGCACCTTTGAGGCTGCTTTTCGTCAGTTTAAGGATATTAAATCTTTAGACATTGACACTCTCAATCTTCTTCCTATAAATCCAACGGACATTCAGAACAGCAAATCGCCTTATTGCATAACCGACCATTTTAAAGTTCGAAAAGAATTGGGTGGATTTGAAGGATTGAAATCATTCACGCAAGCTGCACATGAATTAAATATGAAAGTAGTCTTGGATGTGGTCTTGAATCACGCTTCGATTAATCACAAGTGTGCTGATGACAAGGATTTTTTTGCCTTAGATGGAAACGAATCGCCCTTTCATCCTATTGGAACGAATTGGAATGATGTCTTTCAGATAAATCACTTCAGCGAATACCATTCGGAAAATTTATTGAACTCACTTTTTTCCTTTTTGGAAATGGGAATCGATGGTTTTCGATTCGACGCTACTTCTTTCCTTCCAGATAAAAAATTAGAACACTGGCTTTCAGAATTAACAAGAAAGAAATCCGATGTGATCTTGTGGAGCGATTCAAATCTTTTGGAAAAAGATGCGCTTCCTTTCACACATGTCTCTGCTCCTCTTGGTAAATCGAAATTCGATGAGTCAAGAAAGGCGATTCAGATAGCATCATTGGGCTCGCACGATTTATTTCGAAATGAAGGAAGTATGTTGGAAGTATATGGTGAAAATGTAGTTGCGATTCAACAAGAATTGATTCAACATTCAGAGGCATTTTTGTTTCCGATGGGAAGTGAAAAAGGCTTCGACTTCAAGTACGATTTTTTTCTTTAATTCTGAGAGGTCCGAATGCGGGGATCGAGAATTCCGTATACCCATTCAACCAGAACATTCACCACAATAAAGACGGTAGAAACCAAAATTACTCCTCCCATTACAATAGGCTGATCTTGTTTTTCAATGGCCATGAAAAGTTCTTGACCAATCCCCTTCCAACCGAAAACAAATTCAACAAATACCGCTCCTGCTAATAAGGAAGCGAACCATCCTGAAACTGCTGTCACAACCGGATTCAATGCATTCGGCAAGGCATGTCTGTATAAAACGCGACTCTCTGAAAGTCCTTTTGCTCGAGCTGTTCGAATGAAATCTTGCGACATAATATCTAACATACTGCTTCTTGTCAATTGAACAATTATGGCCAATGGACGAATCATAAGTGTAATCATCGGAAGGATTAAATTCTTCAAATCAATGTACTTTCCTTCCCAAACATCAACACTGTACCAACTTCCAGTCATGCTAAGACCAGTGTAATCTCGCAACAACACTGCTCCTATCCACGCAACAATTAGCGCGACAAAGAACGATGGCCCTGCCATTCCAATTGCGGAAACGAATAAAATAGTCTTGTCGATCCACGAGTCTTTCTTTTGAAAAGCCCATATTCCGAGCGGAATTCCCATGATTAGACTCAGTAAAATACTTCCTAACGCAAGGACAAATGTCCCTGGAAAAGATTCAGCGAAAATGGAAGAAACCGATTTTTCGGAAATGAAGGATTTTCCAAGACTTGGTGCCTTAATCCAAAGAGCGCGTTTTTCACTGATTGGAAATGACCACCCGCTATATAAATTGGAATCCGCGTAGAAGGCTTCACTGAAATTGTCAGATCTATTGATACTTAACGGAGATAAATTATTCAGGTATTCCATATAGCGAATACCAAGTGAATGATTCAAGCGTAGCTTATTGCGCATGTTGTTTACCACCTCTTGATTGGCATTTTCTCCAACAAGATTCTGCACCGGGTCTGAACCTGTTAGATTAAATAGAAAAAAAACGACAGTCACAACACCCCAAAGAACGAGTAATTGATAACCTATTTTTTTTGCAGACTTCACTGAACGAAAATAGAAGATTTGATTACTGAACTTTGTTGTAGCAACAAATGTTATACACGGCACGCTTCTTGAAAAGTCGGACGTAGTAATTATTCAATAACCTTCTTACTTTTGATTTATGGAAAAACGAAATCTCTACATTTCTTGGACATTGCGCGTATTCTTATTCGCGCTTTTTGTGTTTTCTGCAGTTACTAAAATGTTTCCAATTTTTCCTTTTGAGAAACAATTGGTGGATCTTGGTTTTGCAGATTGGTGTCTTGCTCCTTATTTAGCTCGATTAATTATTGGCGTTGAATTGGGGCTAGGAATAGCGCTTATTCAAAATCATTATCTCAAGCGGGTGGTAATTCCTGCAACGTCTCTTTTACTCGTTGCTTTTTGCATTCACCTTTCGTATCAAATAGCAATCGGACAAGAGGGAAACTGCGGTTGCTTTGGACAGTTCATTGAAATGACTCCTACTGAAGCGCTCATTAAAAACTTAGTTACCCTCGGGTTGTTGGGTTGGTTATTTAAAATATCCAAAGAGAAAAAAAATAATCAACGGTTTTCAGTTGTATTACTAATAGGTGCTTTGAGCATACTGTTCATGTTTATGTATTTTCCCTTTAGCCCCTGCGGAAAAAGATGTCCAGAATGTGTGCAATACCCTTGTCCACCTGCAGATACTGTTTTTGTTCCAATAAATGGCTTAGATACAGTAATACCTGTTGATCCAGGTCCAAAACCAGTTACCTCTAAATTTTCAAGTTTGAATGTATTCGATGGAAGATCAGTGAGCATCGACAAAGGAAAACGTATCGTATGTTTCTTCGTTCCTGGTTGCGATCACTGTCGTGAAGCAGCAAAAGCCCTAGCTGAATTATCAAAAGATCCGAATTTTCCGAAGGTCTATGTTTATTTCGGTGATGAAGAAGTAGAGAAAATAGACGAATTCTTCCAAGTTGCGGGAAAAAGGTACCCTTATCAAGTGCTTGGCATGGGCGAATTCTTCACGCTTATGGGTCCACAAGGAGAAACTCCCGGTATTCTTTATTTATGGAATGGAAACATTCAGAAGTCATATTTCGGGGATCAATTCAATAAAGAAGATATAAAAAACTTCGTTAACCAATAGACGAATAAATCGTCATTACAACGTGAATATTCCAACATTAAAAATGAAATATAAGACAGCGCTTTTGAGCGTTGTCTTTTTGTTTTGTTGGAATTTGACTTATGCAACAAACATTAAAGGTGTCGTTAACGACGAGCAAGGGTTGCCTCTTTTTCACGTGGCTGTTTTTGTTCCAGGAACAAACTTGGGCACACACACCAATGAAAAGGGTGAGTATCAATTAAACTTAAAGCCAGGTAATTACCTCCTTAATTATAATTTCATTGGATATGAAACTGTGATTAAGTCTCTTCAAATTGGACAAGAGAAGATTCTTTTGATCGATATTACACTTAAAGTGAATAACAACGAATTGCCTATGCTCGTTGTGAATGCAGACCGGAGAGACTTTGTAAAGCGATTGGTACGCGGAGCTTCTGACCAGCGTGAGTTCTATGCCAAGCAAATGGAAAATTATTCCGTAGGATTTTACGGAAGAACGTCCATGGAGAAAATTGATTTTAAACGTGATTCTGCATCTAAGGTTATTCAGCCTCCGGTTATTGAAAATTCCATTTACCATGTCAATGAAAGCGCCGGAACCCTATACGCTAAAGAAAATGAAGTAAAACTAAAGGTCGATGCATTTCGCGATTTCACGCCAAAGCAAAATGAAAATTACGCGTCGGTTAATGTGAACTTTGAATACGGAGAAGAGTCTATTGTGAACGATCGCGATCGATATCAAGACCCTTACGAGTTAACCAGTCAGTCGTGTTATTCAGAATTTAACCTGCGCGAAAATGCTCTCACCCTTCCCCAATTATCCGATAAAAAAATAATTTCGCCAATCGCATCAACTGCCCTTCTCTCCTACTCCTTTGATTTGGTTGGAATAGATACGTTGAACGGCGAGAAGTTCTTCAAGCTATCAGTTATGCCCATTTTCAAGCAAGAGGCATTGTTCAATGGATACATCTGGATTCAAGACACAACATTCGTTGTAGGAAAATTGGAATTGAATTTAGACGATGAAGTCATGCCCTTTTTCACTAATTTTTCATGGAAGGAAGAATTCATTCAACAAGAATTAAATAAATGGGTCAGTAATGGAAAGTCTATTTATGGAAAGGTAAAAGAGGGAAAGACGCAACGTATTTGTCATGTCGATTACAAATTCAAGGAGTATGAATTCAATATATCAACTCCATTGAATATGCAGTCGAGTGAGGTATTGAAATACGACGATTCCGCTTTTGACAGAGACAGTGCCTATTGGGAAAGTAAACAATTGATTCCACTCACGAGCCTTGAATTGAAATACAAATTCGAATGTGATAGTCTTCAAAAGAGATACGACGATCCGAAGATTCAAGCTAAAGCTGATTCAGCCTTCAATAAAATTACATTTTGGGATGTAACGCTGTCTGGAGTTGCTTGGCGAAACAGAGCAAAAGGAACGGCTTATTATATCAACCCTCTCATAGCTCAAGCCAATGTCTTTGGAATTGGTGGATATCGACACAAATTCGGAGGGAGTTTTAGTCAATATTTTAAGAGCAATGATTTCGTGTTGGATACCGATGGCTATATAGATTATGGCTTTGCAAATAAAGATGTAAGAGGAAAAGGCGGAATAGGGTTGACGTATTATCCTAAGAAATTTGTTCGAACGTATATCCGTTTTGGAGATTACTACGACATGATTAATACGTTCTCGTCGTTCAGTACAGTGTTCAGCCGAAGCAATTATGTTCGAGCAAAAATGTACAGCATTGAACAGCGTATGGAAGTTGTGAATGGACTGTACGCCTCACTTACGTTTGAATTTTGTGATCAAATACCCATTAACAATTTGGTTCAAGACGGTTGGTCAGATCAGCTTTTTGGTGATGTGAATAATCCTGTAGAATTTCAGCGTTATAAAAAATCAGAGTTTAATTTGAATATACAGTGGAGACCTGGTCAAACTTATTATATCAAGAAAAATAAAAAAGTAGTTACCGGATTCAAATACCCTGAGGTTCGCTTTAATTATCGCAAGGGTGTTCCAAAAATGTTCGGCAGTGAAGTGAACTTCGATTATGTTGAATTGAGAATTCACGATGACTATCAGCTTCCGCGATTTGGAACAGGCTCATGGACCATTCAAGGGGGTGCCTTTGTTAATAAAGCCAATTTAAGATTACTGGAATACAAATACTTTAGAGGTTCTGACTTCTTTTTCTTCTCTGATCCCAACGCCTCTTTCCAATTACTTGATAGGGTATTCCTCACGCCAAACGCCTATTACAGAGGGAACTACGTTCATAGTTTCAACGGAATGTTCTTCAATAAAATTCCATTGTTGAACAGATTGAAACTGAATGAGATTGCCGGAAGTGCGCTCATTGCTATACCTAGTGAGAATTTCATTCACCAAGAAATATTTATAGGTATACAAAAACAAATTCGAATCAAAGAACAACTGTTTCGCATAGGTGCATTTCTTGTAACGTCCGATTCTAATTTAGACAAAGCCAACTACACGTTCAAATTTGGAATTAGTTATTGGAACACCTATACAAAAAAATGGAGTTATTAATCGCCAAATGAATTGTGGCACTATCTTTATAAACGAAACAAAAACAATTGCTATGAAAAAGCTATCTCTCTTTTTAGGATTCGCGCTATTACTTTTAGCAGGATGTAAGACCAATGCGAACCTTGGTGAAAAAGTAAACGAACCATTCACAGGAAATAAATACGAATCGAACGATCGTTATTTCAGAGGAACTGGAAAAGGTCAATCTATGGACGACAATATCTCTCGCAACAAAGCAGATCTTCAAGCCAAGAAAGTATTAGCTCAGCAGGTTGAGACTAACGTAAAGGTTGTAACAGATCAATATTTAGGAGAAACCGAGCTGAATAACCGTTCTGAAATCACGGACAAGTTCCAATCTTTAGCGCGTGAGGCAACGAATACGCAGATTGCAGATTTGCGTAAGATTGGCGAAGAGAAATATAAAATGCCCGATGGAACTTTCACAACTTACATCGCTTATGAAATTCACAAGCGCGATATGTATCGTTTCATGAAGAAGCAAATCAAGTTAAACTCTAAGCTTAACGAAGCAGAGCGCAAGACCATCGAGGATATGATTGATGAAGAATTGAAAAAGGCAGAAGCTTTAGGAGATTAATTTCCAACTGTATTAAAAAAGAAAAAGGTGCTTATGCACCTTTTTTGTTTTCACCACCTCTGTTTTTCGATGTGTATTTCGGTTTGTAATTACGTTTACCTCCACCCCCACCTCCGTGGCCCCCATGTCTTGGGCTGCTGTTACCCTTTCCTTTCAACATTGGATTGTATTCAGGAACAGCTCCGTATGTTTCAGACACAGGTAACTTCTCAACATCCTGTTGTATGAGCATTTCAATCTTCTTAAACTTTAC
>CAMDFE010000090.1 GCA_945897395.1 Chryseobacterium gleum
AAATTCCGGCAGGGGAAGAAAGTAAATCGCTCGAGATTGTTGGACAACTATACGAAGAGTTGCTTCATCACAATGCCGATAGACAATCGATTCTGCTTAATGTGGGAGGCGGAGTAATCTCAGATATAGGCGGATTCGTAGCTTCAACATACAAAAGAGGAATAGACTTTATAAATATTCCAACGACTGTTATGGCGCAAGTAGATGCTGCTATGGGCGGAAAGTGCGGAATAGATCTAATGGATGTGAAAAACGCGGTTGGACTTTTTAGTTGGCCGAAAAGTGTCCTTGTTTTTACTGGATTCCTAAATACGCTTCCAGAAAAAGAATTGAAATCGGGGTTTGCAGAAATGCTCAAGCACGCGCTTATTGCCGATGCTGAATATTGGGAAGCCTTGTCACATGTAGATTCCAATGAAGCTTCGCACATTGCTGTCTTCGTCAAACGCTCCAATGAAATAAAATCTGAAATTACAAAGAAGGACCCGCATGAACGCTCGGTTCGGAAGAAGTTGAATTACGGACACACCGTTGGACATGCGATTGAATCGCTTTTTCTTGCGAAATCTGAACCCATAACGCATGGTAACGCCGTGGGTTGGGGGATTATTTTAGAAAATCGTATCGCAAATAAATTGGGCGTATTAAATGACGAAATCACCGAGATTATAGAAAAAAAATTATTGCACCTATTCGGCCAAGTGCCACAATTTTCAGAGCAAGAAGTTCAGCTGATATTAGAATTCATCTTAAATGACAAAAAGAATACAACCCAAGGAATTAACATTAGTTTAATTTCCGAAATAGGAAAATGCTCCTTCGACAACCCTGTATCCCTTGATATAATTAGACAAGTAATCGAATCTGTTACTAAGTCTTAATATTCAGTTTTCGATTTGGATATACTTAGTTAATTAAAGTGGTTGTTTTTATACCTCTGAATTAATAGAAACTTTAAAGCCCCTTATTCTTCGGACTTTTTAAGTACTCGTTATTTGTGTTCCAAACAAAAGGGTTTGGTAAGCATTCGTCAACATCGACATTTCTTCTTTCCACCCGAACAATCGTTCGGTCGACCTTTCAACCTCAAAAAATTAAAGCTATGAAATATGAAAACCGCCGCGAGGTAGAACTGCTTGTATTGTCCGATATTCACCTAGGTACATATGGATGTCATGCAGTCGAATTGGTCCGTTACTTAAAATCAGTTCGACCTAAGACACTTGTCTTAAATGGCGATATAATTGACATGTGGCAATTCTCGAAGAACTACTTCCCAGCTTCTCACATGGCTGTTCTAAAGGAAATTCTGCGCATGCTCTCGCACGGTGCTGTTGTTTATTACATCACAGGAAACCACGACGAAATGCTTAGGAAATTCGCTGGGTTGAACTTTGGAAATTTAACCATTGACAATAAACTAGTCCTTCACCTCGACGGTAAAAAAACATGGATTTTCCACGGCGATGTTTTCGATGTAAGTATGAAATATTCCAAGTGGGCTGCGAAGTTGGGAGGTAAAGGATATGACATTCTCATTCTTGTGAATCGCTGGGTAAATAAAATTAGCGAGCAAATGGGGCGTGGAAAAATATCACTTTCAAAAAAGATAAAAGAGAGTGTTAAAGCCGCAGTAAAACACATTGCAGATTTTGAAGATATCGCCATTAATCTTGCTATGGATAAAGATTTTGATTATGTCATTTGTGGGCATATTCATCAACCTACTATCCGACAAGTCAATAGAAACAATAAATCAATTATCTATTTGAACAGTGGTGACTGGATTGAGAATCTCACTTCTCTTGAATACCACAACAAAGAGTGGTCGCTTATTCATTTTGATCACAATAAAATAAAATTGTCGCTAGAAGAAGAACAGCTCGACTTTGAAGTTGGGGCTTCCTACAAAGAATTATTTACTGCTTTCAGTCTAGAACTTCAACAGTCATGAAAATACTATACGGAATACAGGGAACTGGGAATGGTCATATGTCTAGAGCTATAGAGCTATTGCCGGAATTTCAGAAACACGGAACGGTAGATGTTTTAATCAGCGGTGAAAAAAATCTATTGCCTCTGCCCTTCGATGTTAAATATCGATTCAAAGGTCTAACCATTGGAATGAATGAAAGAGGGAAGCTAAGCTTTTCTCGCACTTTTGCCCAGAATCATCTGCGTCCTTTTATTCATGAAATCAGACAACTCAATATTGAAAAATATGATGTTGTCATCAGCGACTTCGAGCCCATCACCGCGTGGTCTGCGCTCATGAAAAACAAAGAGTGTGTCGGAATTGGAAATCATTTTTCCATGATGCACCCGAATGTTCCTATGCCTCCTGAAGACCGGAAATTCGCTCGGTTTATTACTGAGAATATGGTGCCCGTGACCGACAGCATCGGAATACACTACGAAGCTTACAATTCTCAAATTGAAACGCCAATCATCTCGAGAGAAATAAAAAATATGAAAACAGATGAACAAGGATTCATTCTTGTTTACCTGCCTGCACATGACCCGAACTACATAGCCTTAGTTGCTAATTCACTGCGCAACCAACAATATGAATGGCGCATTTTCACACCTTTCGTAAAACAAAAAGTGCAATTTTCTAAACGCGTGGTCTTTCATCCGCTTTCGCGAGAAGAATTTCAAAAGAGCTTGGCCACATGCTCTGCCATTATTAGTGCCGCGGGGTTTGGATTAACGAGCGAGGCGCTTTACCTCGGAAAGAAGATTTGCGCCATCCCTATCACGAAACATTTCGAGCAGGAATGCAACGCAGCGGCACTAAAGAATCTGGGAGTATATATCCTTCCAGCGTTTAACCTGAAGCATTCTGCAGACATAGATTTTTGGCTTGCTCGGGTTATGCCTGTTAAGATGGATTACCAAGACAACTCCAGAGAGATTGTAGACAAAGCCCTTTGTTTGGCTCAAAAACTAGAATTCACCGCCGAGAAAGACCCTGTAAAAAAGAAATTCCTGTCGTTGATTGTGTAGATTTGCATCTTCATTCAACACACATGGAAATTCCAAGCAAATACTCTCCAAACGAGACGGAAGACCGCATTTACGCAATGTGGCTAGAGAAGAAGGTTTTTAAATCTACTCCTAACGACAAGCCCGCGTACACGATTGTTATTCCTCCTCCGAACGTCACTGGAGTCTTGCACATGGGTCACATGTTGAATAACACCATTCAAGATTTGCTCATTCGTCGTGCTCGTATGCGCGGCTTCAACGCTTGCTGGGTACCGGGTACAGACCATGCCTCCATTGCTACTGAGGCGAAAGTGGTTCAGAAACTTCGCAAAGAAGGAATCAAGAAATCTGATCTTTCTCGCGATGCATTCATGGAGCACGCATGGGAGTGGACCCACAAGCACGGTGGAATTATTTTAGATCAATTGAAGAAGTTGGGAGCCAGCTGCGATTGGGATCGCACGCGTTTCACCATGGATCCGAAATATTACGAAAGCGTAATCGATTGCTTCATTGACCTTCACAAAAAAGGAAAAATCTATCGCGGCGAACGCATGATCAACTGGGATCCTGCTGCACTTACTGCCTTATCAGACGAAGAAGTAATACACAAGGAAATACAATCGAAATTGTATTTCTTGAAATATCAGATTGAAGGAACAAATGAATTTCTAACCGTAGCAACTACGCGTCCGGAAACCATTCTTGGAGACACCGCTGTTTGCGTGAATCCGAAAGACGAGCGCTACACACACCTTCACGGAAAGCGCGTAATTGTTCCTCTGGTGAACCGTTCTGTTCCTGTGATTGCCGATGAATATGTTGAAATCGAATTCGGAACGGGTTGCTTGAAAGTAACTCCGGCTCACGATCAAAACGACTTTATGTTGGGTGAAAAATACCAACTGGAAGTGATTAACATGATGAATGCGGATGGAACTATTTCCGAAGCAGGAGGCATGTATGTTGGCCAAGAACGCTTTGCTGTTCGTGATCAAATTGCAAAAGATTTAGACGCTGCCGGATTGTTAGCCAAGACCGAAGAGCACTTGAATAAAGTTGGATATTCAGAACGCACCGATGTGGTTATTGAACCGCGTTTGTCTTTGCAATGGTTCGTTGACAAGAAAGATCTGAGCAAGCCTGCTTTGGAAAACGTAATGAACGACACCATTCGCTTCTTCCCTCCGAAATTCAAGAACTCTTATCGCAACTGGATGGAGAACATCAAAGACTGGTGTATCTCTCGTCAATTGTGGTGGGGACATCGCATTCCGGCGTTCTACGCACCTGATGGAAGTTTTGAAGTGGCGAAAAACATGGAAGATGCCATTGAGCAATACCAAGTGAAAGGTGCTTCATGGACCGCTAGTGATTTGAAGCAAGATGAAGATGTATTGGACACTTGGTTCAGCTCTTGGTTGTGGCCAATTAGTGTGTTCGACGGATTCTATTCGAAAGAAGAATTAGACTACTACTACCCTACTGCCGATTTAGTAACCGCTCCAGAAATTATGTTCTTCTGGGTGGCTAGAATGATAGTGGCAGGATATGAATACGTTGGAAACTTCCCATTCAAAAATGTATACTACACCGGTATCGTTCGCGATAAGCAAGGAAGAAAGATGAGCAAGTCGTTGGGTAACTCACCCGATCCGATTGAACTCATGCAACAGTTCGGAGCAGACGGTGTTCGCGTGGGAATGTTGCTCTCTTCTCCTGCAGGAAACGACCTTCCATTCGACGAGTCGTTGTGTGAGCAAGGAAGAAATTTCGCCAACAAAATTTGGAACGCCTTCCGTTTGGTGAAGAGTTGGGAAGAGAAGATTGATGCCTCTTTGGAACAACCTGAATCTTCGGCCATTGCTGTGAAGTGGATGAACAATCGCTTCGAGCTAGTGCTTGCCGATATGGAAGACGGATACGATAAGTTCCGTATTAGCGAAGTGTTGATGCAGACGTACAAATTAATTTGGGACGACTTCTGCGCTTGGTATTTGGAAATGGCGAAGCCATCTTACGGAAAAGGAATCGATTCAAAAACCTACAACGACACGCTTGAGATATTCAAAAATTTATTGAAAGTGTTACATCCGTTTATGCCTTTCCTAACGGAAGAAATGTGGCAGCACATGGACTCTTGGAAGAGCGAATCGGAAATGATTTGTATTGCGAATTGGCCTGCAGCAAAGAGCTTCGACACGAACATTCAAAAAGAATTTGAAGAGTTCGAGCAGTTGGTGACTGAAGTTCGTAACGTTCGCAAAAAACAAAACCTACCGAACAAAGAAGCCTTGGTTGTTTCCTTCATGAAAACAGAAAACAGAAATGCAGCGTTCGATGCAGCGTTCACACATTTGTGCAACATCACTGAATTGAATGAAGTGTCTGAAAAGATGAATCCTTCATTCAGCTTTATGGTAAACGGAGTTGAATATTTCATTCCGTACACAGCATCTGTAGACGTTGAAGCAGAGCAAGCGAAGATGAAAGAAGAGTTGACTTACCTCGAAGGATTCTTGAAGTCTGTTGAGGCGAAATTGACGAACGAACGATTCGTAAACAACGCACCGGCTGCTGTTTTGGACGGTGAGAGAAAAAAGCAATCAGACGCGTTGAGCAAGATCGCCGCGATTAAAGAACAGCTCGGTCAATAGAAATTATTTTTTTTGTATTGAAATGAAATCGCGAACGATTTTCTTTTCAGCGAAAGCTCGGTTCCAACTGTCGTGTTTGACATCTGGAAAAGAAATGAGGTGAACATTCGTGTTCACCTTTTTTGTTGCCTTCACCATTCGAACTGAATTCTCAAAAGGCACTACGTTATCGGCTTCGCCATGAAAAGCCCACACTGCGGTTTGCGTATTGTTCTTCGTTTGTGCAATATCTCCACCCCCGCAAACCGGCATTGCTGAAGCAAAACGATACTGCTGACGAGCAATGTATTCCCACGTTCCGTAACCACCCATGCTCAAACCTACAATGTACATGCGCGTCGTATCTATCGTTGTGGAATTTGCTACTAATGAATCAATGCCGCGCATAAGTACCTCCATAGGCCATGTCGGATTTTTTTTCATGGTATGAACAACAGCCTTCCAATCGACATCGGTCCAGCGCTGGTCGATCGGACATTGCGGTGCCCACAAAACATAGTGCTCCAATCCTGCAGACTTTAGCGTTTGCATGAGCACAGGTAAACCCACTTTCGTTTGCGCGACATTGTCGCTTCCCCGCTCTCCAGCGCCATGTAAAAACAAGATAAACGGCAATCGCGCTTCGTATTCTCCATTCACCACATACTCTTTCAATGGTAATTTCTTTCCATTTGAAACAAGGAATTTATCTTGCTGCGCTTGGGTTTCAGCAAGAATAAGCAAGCATAAAACAAGAAAAAGGCCCCTCATAGAAATGAAATTTTTGAATGGATATGACGCTCAAAGATAGCACGCTCACAGACCAACAGGACTTCGCCTTTCGTTTGAAAAAGAAAACAACAGTTATGAAAACGACTCGCACCCTTTTCAAAACACTCGATGAA
>CAMDFE010000091.1 GCA_945897395.1 Chryseobacterium gleum
GATTGTTATTCGACGAAGAACTTCAAATAGATTATTCGAAGAAAACTGAACGCGTTTCCATTGAGACAACAACATCAATACTCAACGTGCCTAAATTAAAAATTGAACCCGCAATAAAATTATAACATGGTATATCCAGCGCACCATAGACAAATTGTTGAAGAACTCATGAGTGGTAAGTTCTTGTTGAACAACGAAGAGCATTTCAATAGCTTGAAAGAAAACGAATCGTTTTACTCCGAGTTTTTCAAAGTGTCATTCGACCTTGAATTAATCATGAAGCCCGAGTTCTGTTATTTGCTAAGCAAAGACACTCAAGAGAATTTCTCTCGCGATGTAAGTATTTTCATAGCCATTCTAAGCTATGAATTAGATCGCGACGGCCGCAATTTCATTGAGTCGTTCGATTTCAATGAATTTAATTTCGAAGAGATTGACAACTATTTCTTGAATAGTTCCTTCGTAGATTTAATTGAAAGCAACAAGACCTTGCGCGATAACGAAAGTAGAAGAACGTTATTAAATGGCATGGCGCGAAGAAATATTATTTTTAAAACATTCGAAGACCGCTTTACATTTACACAAGCATATAAAGTATTTATTGACTTCGCCAAAGAACTCGCATTAAAGCGAATCAAAGGCGAACCAGAAACACAAAACGTTGAATCATGAAAAAACTAATCTTTACACTTGCCTTAGCAATTACTTGCTTATTCAACAGCAACCTAAATGCTCAATCACTTGAACGTCTCGCTGCGATTGACATTTGTGAATGCTCAAACATTATCAAAAATAACGTCAGCCCAGAATTTCGTGAAATTATAGGCTTCAAATTAATTGCTGAAACAGAGGAAGAATTCAACACTGCCCTTCTCACTTTCATAACGAACAATCCCGACAAAGCCGCGAAAGACATGGAGTGGATGCAGAGCATGGGCGACGATAACGGGCAGTTCTTGCGATGTATTTCCAAAATGGAAATGAAGTACGACAATACAGAATTAGACACTCCGGAAATGTACAATTCCATTATGGTTGAATTGTATGAAATTGAATGTGATTTTGCGGCAGCACTCTTCATGTTTGGAGCAGAAGTTCAAGAAGCCGAGGTTACAGAAGGCGAGTAATCCTCTTTTTATTAACACTCAAGGCGCTGATATTCAGCGCCTTTACTTTTTTATACACAATTGTTAATAAAAGTAGTATATTTGCGCCGCCTATAAGGGGCGGGTTTAACTATCACATTTCCTTTTTTCTGTTGGCGTAAACAGAATTTAGCTCAGGGAATACGGTCGTCGAATTCAATCCGACATCGGGCGACTAAATAAAATATATGACAACATTTCAAGAACTTGGTCTATCGAAGACCACAGTTTCAGCTATCGCTGAAATGGGGTTTGAGACCCCAACACCAATTCAAGAACAAGCTATTCCGCACATGCTTACAGGCACAACAGACGTTGTTGCACTAGCACAGACGGGAACAGGAAAGACCGCAGCGTTCGGACTTCCATTGTTAGAGCTTCTTGACTTTCAAAACAAGAAAACGCAAGCTTTCATATTGGCACCAACTCGCGAGTTGTGTGTTCAAATTGCGAAAGACATTCAACGCTATTCTGCACACACAACCGGAGCGAACGTAGTTCCTGTATATGGTGGTGCAAGCATTGAAACTCAAATTCGCGAGATCAAACGCGGCGCACAAATCTTAGTAGGTACCCCAGGTAGAACTTTAGATTTGATTGAGCGCGGTGTTATTGATTTAAGTGCTGTTGATTTTGTAATTCTAGATGAAGCAGATGAAATGCTTCACATGGGATTCAAAGAAGATTTAGATGCTATTTTATCTGAAACTCCAGAGACTAAACACACTTGGTTATTCTCGGCTACTATGCCTGCTGAGGTTTCGCGCATTGCTCGCAACTACATGACCAATCCAGTTGAAATTACTGTTGGAAATAAAAACTCAGGTAACGAAAACATCGAACACGTTTATTACGTAACACACCAACGCGATAAGTATTTAGCGTTGAAAAGACTTGCCGATTTTAATCCTGAAATTTTCGCAATTGTATTTTGTAGAACCAAAGCTGAAACACAATCTGTTTCTGAGGCATTGATCAAAGACGGATACAACGCCGATTCTATTCACGGCGACTTGTCTCAAGCTCAACGTGACAATGTAATGAAGCGTTACCGTAATCGTACCCTTCAAATGCTTGTAGCAACTGACGTTGCTGCGCGTGGTATTGATGTGAACGACGTTACACACGTTATACAATACAACCTTCCTGACGAGATTGAAAACTACACACACAGAAGTGGACGTACGGCTCGTGCTGGAAAGAAAGGAATTAGCATTGTTTTGATTAACATGAAGGAAAACTTCAGAATTAAGCAATTGGAGAAAATTATTCAAACAACATTTACAAAAGGATCACTTCCTACTCCTGCAGATGTTTGTGAGAAGCAATTGCTTCACTTGGTAAATCGCGTAAAAGAAACAGAAGTTAATCAAGGTAGTATTGGGAAATATTTACCAGCTGTTTACGAATCTTTTGAAAGTTTTACAAAAGAGGACGTGATTCAGCATTTCATTTCTACTGAATTCAACCGTTTCTTAGAGTATTACAAGAACGCACCAGACTTGAATGTCGATGCTTCTCGTGGTGATGCTCGCGGAGCAACACCAGGAGTTGTGAGGATGTATATCAATGTCGGAAAGAAGGATCAATTTACTTTCAATACACTGAAGACCTATATTGCTGAAGCAACAGGAGTAAGTGAGCAAGAGATTCCATGGTCTGATTTAAAAGACACCTTCTCATTGTTTGAAGTGCGTACTGCATCTTACGACAAAGTTTTAGAAGTATTCAATGCTGGAGTAAAATACCGTGGACGTTCTATTCGTGTTGAATCACGTGGTAACCAAGAAGCGGGTATCGGACGTGTTCGCATGCGCGGTAACAAGAGCTATAGCGGCGGATATGAAAACCGTGGAAGTAGTGAAAGAAGCTCAGGCGGTGGAGAAAGAAGTTCTGGTGGCAGTGAAAGAAGCTCTGGTGGCGGCTACAGCCGTGATCGCGGACCTCGCACCGGCGGATCGGACAGAAGCACTTCAGAGCGTAGTTCTGCAGGTGGTGAAAGACGTTCTAGCGGAGAAAGAAGTTCTGCAGGAAGTTCTGCAGGAAGCTCGGCTGGAAGTTCTGCAGGAAGTTCAAGCGGACGCGCTGGTGGATGGAAATTCAAAGAAGGTGGTGCTAAGAAAAAGAAGTACTAACTTTTAGATAAGACAACAAAAAAGGCCGCGAATGCGGCCTTTTTAATGATTTAATGTTTCTTACTTCTGTTGACCTTCACTCACTGTTCTGTCTACACTCAAAGCGACTTTCTCAATGCGCATGCGCCCTTGGTCTAAACCAATTACCACTGTTGTTTCGTCTACCTCAACAACTTTACCGTGAATTCCTCCAACAGTAACAATCTTGTCGCCAACGCCAACACCGTCTTGAAACTTTTTCGCTTCTTTCGCTTTTTTCATTTGCGGACGAATCATGAAAAAATACATAATAACAAACATTCCTCCCATCATTAATAACATGGGCGTCATACTTGGCTCTTGTGCTTGTAATAAAATCATTTTGTTTTCTATTTTAGGTTGCAAATGTACTCAATTATTGTTGCTGAAATAAACTACTTCAACCGATCCATTTCCACTCCTGATCTAGCGGCTTCCAAAGCTTGTCCAGACACCTCCCCTTTCAGTTTTAAATAAAAATCACGAGGTATACCATTCGTCGCGACTTGAATCGTTTTTTCAATATTACCTGAAAATCCAGCACTATTAAATTCAACCGTTATCACTCCTGATTGTCCGGGAGCAATAGGCTCTTTGGACCAATCTTTCAAGGTGGTGCAGCCGCAACTTGGCGTTACTTGTGCTATTTGAAGATCTGCCTTCCCCTTATTTACGAATGAATAAGAATGAATAATCTTCTCTCCTACAGCAACCTTTCCAAAGTTAAATTCTGCCTCTTCAAATAAAATTTCAGGCAAATCACTATGCACTTCTCCATTCTCTGCCGAAGGAAAATTCAACAAATCAGAAGTCACCTTGCGCTCTTTGTTTTCACATGATACAAGCAAAATGAATAAAGCAAACATCAAATATTTATTCATTGTCATAGGTATAAGACCCATCGAATTCATCTTCATCAAAAACAGAATCATCCTCACCAAACTCATCCTCTTCGTCCTCTCCATCTTCTAATCCTGCGACGACAGCTCCTCCAACAATATCCGACTCGAACATGTCTTGAAACTCTTTGCTGTCCTGTGAAGGCGCATCACCAAATGCAAGCGCCACACGTGGATAAATGGTACTTGGCTTATCTTTCTTCACCTCCACTAATTCAATATAAAAAATCCACATGCGCATAAAATCATACACATATAAAATTTTATCTCCTGGCTTCATAACCATGTCAGAAAGTATGGTGGTCGACATGGAAAGCGAATCTTCATCTACGCCCCCCATATCCATTAACGAAATCTCTAACCCCTTACTCCACTCTTCATCACTCAAGTAAAAGCTCGCCATTTCACCTTGCTCAAAATCGAAAGCATCCAATACCGACTTGTGCAATGTATCGAAATTCGATTCTGTTTCAATTTCAATATCTCGAAACACATCTTGTTCCGTATCCATAATTACACGGAATTTGAACAAGTTAACACCACTATTTTTCTTAGCCATTGACAGACATTTTTAATTCTTGAATTGTTATTGTTGGGTTGGAACTAGAAAACACAAAATTCCCTGCCACTAATGCTGTGGCTCCAGCTGCCATTAGCTTTGGGGCATTCGACCCATTCACTCCTCCATCTACTTCAATGGCTGGTTTATTCTTCACATTCGCCAACATTGCTTTCAACCGTTCTAGCTTTGAATAGGTGTTTTCTATGAACTGCTGTCCGCCAAAACCCGGGTTAACGGACATGATTAAAATCAAATCAACATCTTCTAAAACTTCTTCAATTGCACTCAAGGGAGTATGCGGATTCAGCGCTACACCTGCCTTCATACCCTCAGCCTTTATGGCTTGAATAGTTCTGTGCAAATGTGTGCATGCCTCAGCGTGTACAGTAAGAATATCAGCACCTACGGCTTTGAAATCTGCAATGTATTTCTCAGGTTGAACAATCATCAAATGCACATCCAACGGCTTCTTCGCGTGTTTTTTCAATGCTTTAATGACTGGCATTCCGAATGAAATGTTCGGAACAAACACCCCATCCATTACATCTACATGAAACCAATCAGCAGCAGAATCATTAATCATCTCAATATCACGCTGAAGATTTGCAAAATCGGCCGATAAAACCGATGGTGCAATAAGAACTTCGTTTACTTTTGACATGTTGCAAAGATACATTTCGTTTTGTTAGCTTGAATTATTTTTTCTATGGAAGTCGTTGGTTTAACAGGAAATATTGGAGCGGGTAAATCTACCGCGGCGAAGGTCTTTGCCGCTCTAGGAATTCCTGTTTTCAATTCCGACGAAGAAGCGAAGAAGGCATACACCATTCCTTCCATTCAAATTGAAGTTCAGAATATCCTAAGTTCTTCCGAAGGTTCTATGAAAGGTCCTGAGGAAGGTATTCATATTGACTTTTCAAAAAGCACATGGAAGTCTGAAATTGCCGCCGTTATTTTTTCCAATGTTGAAAAAAGACTTCGTCTTGAATCGCTCATTCACAAATTCGTTCAGAAAGAATTCATTAAATGGAAAGCTCGTCAACATTCGAAATATGTGATTCGTGAGGCGGCCTTAGCCAACTCCTTCCAACAAGAAAATTGCGATTGGTTAATTGAAGTAATTGCAGATAAAGAAATACGAAAGAACCGTGTCATTCAGCGAAACGGATTAACTGAGGAAGAATTCAATAAGCGTGATGCTCTTCAACTTCGGAACGAGTCTTACCCTTCAAATAAAATTTTTACTGTTTCGAACAATTCTAGTGATCAGGTACTTCCGGAAATACTAAAAATTCACGAGCAATTGTCAACCTAAGGGGTCGCTTCAACAATTTTCACTTCAACTCCTCTTTTAACAGCACTAGACATTTCAATAAGGAATTCTGTTCTTATTTGATTCAACTCATTACCAACTGGCTTTTGACTGAAAAGCTTTTGAAGATCGGCGTATTTCGTTATGTCTACACGGTCCTCCCCAGTGCGAATAAGTTCCCAATTCCAACTTCCCGGATAAATCAATTTATAATCACCGTTGTATTCCGCCCAATCAATTTCATTCACTTTACTCAAGGGGTAAACTGAATTGAACAATGTCTCTCCGGTTTCAGAATCAACCATGCTAATTCTGTATTTCATTTGCAATGAAAACTTTTTGTTCCATTGACGATACTTCA
>CAMDFE010000092.1 GCA_945897395.1 Chryseobacterium gleum
ATTCGCAATTTCGGATGGAAGGGTCCGTATATGATTACCGAATGGGGACCAAACGGACATTGGGAAGTTGCGAAAACGAAATGGGGCGCTCCTGTGGAACAAAGCAGTTCCGAAAAAGCGAAATCGTACAGAGAGCGATTGACCAATGAAATTCAAGCCGACAAAGATTATTGTATTGGCTCTTATGTGTTCTTGTGGGGACATAAGCAAGAGACCACTTCAACGTGGTACGGATTATTCTCTGCTGAAGGAAATGCTTCTGAAGCAGTTGAAGTTATTCAAGACATCTGGAAACCTGGAACTGTAAAAAACAGAACTCCTGTTTTGGATTCAGTTCTAGTGAACGGAAAAAAGAAAGGTGAGTACATTGCTCTAACAGCGGATGAAATCTATGAAGTCAGCGCATTTGTGAAAGATGCCGATGGTGATTTATTGAAATCTTCTTGGGTGATTGTTCCCGAGAGCCGGGACATTAAATCGGGTGGAGATGCGGAAAGTGCACCAACTCCTATTGCAGGACTATTCAAAAAGAAAACTACAAGCAGCGCTAAGTTTTTCGCGCCATCAGCAGAAGGAGCTTACCGATTATTTTTTGAAACGGTAGATGGAAATGGGCACTACGCTTATACCAACGTTCCGTTTTATGTGATGCCTAGAAAAGAAGGACAAGCTCCTAAGAGAGCGGTCTCTTTCAAACCAATCGAATTTCAACCTTAACGCGAATGAAGTCTAATTTTAAATATCTGTTTTCTCTTTTAGCACTTCTATTTCTGGTTGAAGGAAATGTTGCGTTTGGACAGGTAGACAACCTTACCTCATCATACGGACTTTATCCGAAGAAGGATTCTCTAACCCCGGGAAAGATAAGTGTTTCAGGGTTCTATCGTTTTTTTGGAACCTATACAAAGCAGAACAGAGCTTATCAAAGAACAATACCAACCGATACACTTCTTCCAAGGAACTTTTTTATTGGAGACGATGAACAGCTACCTAATTTGTTGGTGAATGTTGCAGGACAGTTTTCAGACAAATCAAGTTGGGGATTCGATTTAAGAATGTTCCAATTTTTAAATGGAGTCATTAATCCTTCCTACGGCGCGCAAGTGGCCGACTCTCTTCGCCCGAGTATTCAGAAACCTCTAGGGACTGTTGCGCTAGGTGGAAACTTAGGAACCATGTTGGGAATGAATTTGTACGGTAATTTCAAAACGAAATACGGACAATGGGGCGTGCGTGTGGGTGGTATTCAATGGTTGAGTATTTCTGATTTGACCTTCGGTTCTTTCCGCGGATACAATCGTTTTATGTTGTTTGAAAGAAACCCGTGGGATCCTATGGGAAACAGCGCGGCTTCCAGATATCAGCAATACTTCGATCAAGGAAGTATAGATCAAGATTCGCGTTGGGGTAACCGTGCCTTCCAAGGCGCAGTGATAGAAGGAAAAGAATTACCCAAGAATTTTTATCTCTTAGGTATGGTTGGAAAGAGTGAAATCAACGGTGGTTTTTCTGTCGTTCCAAATTATTCATACGGAGGAAAACTACTTCACAAAGGAAAGAAAAATGGCTTTATGGCGTTGAATACGTTCAACAGTGTTAATTATACAGATAGCCTTGCGCGTGAGGCTTTTGGGCTTAACGTAATTACTTTCGAAGGTGTGACCAATATCAAAGGTCATACGCTTAAAGCGGAAATGGGAGTAGGTAAATATTACAGCCCTAGACATCAAGGAAAATGGGGTGAGGCACTTCAATTGCGCTGGTCTACCCCGGTTATTGGCAGAAGACCAATCTTGGAAGTTCACGCTTTTCGTTTAAGTCCGAGAGTCGTTAACAACACTGCAATTTTTTGGAATACAGCAACGCAAGAGTATGCTGCAAATGAGATTCCTGCAGGAGGTGTTGGTAGCTCATCTCTACTACAACCCTTTGGAAGTTCTATGATTCGTTTGGGTCAAATGACGAACAATCGTCAGGGGTTGAACTTAAACGTTCAGTGGGGAACTAAGAAATTTAAATTTAGTGGAGGTATGGGTGCTTCTTCGGAATTAGAACCCGCAGCAGCAATCATTACTTACGGTCATCCTGTGAATAGCGTAACGCGCTCTCGTTTCTGGCGTTGGCAGTATCCTGCGAATGTTGGTCCTTATGGAAGATATTCAGATATCTATAGAGACACCTATGAGTCTGTTCAACTTTCAGATGACAGCTCTGGAGTCGTAGTAAATAAGAAGCACTTCAACGTGGCTGAAGCACAAATGAAATATCAAGGAAAAATTGGAGCACATAAAGTGTTTTTGTTTTCGTTATTACAAATGCAAAGTGCTGGAAGAAAATTCTCGCCAATTGTTGTGACCAACGAGAAGGCTTATGTTCGTCAGTACTCTTCCGAACTTGAAGTCTATTATGAACTTACGTCAACGGTTATGCTGAATGGTTACATTGGATATGAAAGAACCATTGCGAATTACTTAACGAATATCGATGAAGTTTCTAGAAGGCCTAGAAATCAATATGGAAAGGGTTATGGCCTGGGAGTAGATGTTGAATTGGGAAGAAATACAAGACTTTATTTACGTCACCGTTGGTTCTCTTTCGAAGACAGAAGTTTCTCGTTAGATCATTTCAATGGAAGAGAGTTAGTGGTTGAATTAAAAGCGTTTTTTTAATGAAAAATAAATTACACATTGTTGTTGGAATTGTTGCGTTAATGGCAGCACAGTTTGTTTCGGCGCAGGAAAAAGATTTGCGTAAAGTAGTCTTCACCGGCGCTGCACGTGGACTGTATTACGGCGATAAGATTGGCCAAGAAGATGAAGATTCGATCACCATTCCACGCATGAACAGCGGTCACACCTTAGTTGATTTAGGAATGAATATTCGTCCGAATAGAAACACTGAAATCCAAGGTATGGTGCGTGTACGCAACGACTACGGCGGATTCTGGGGATCTGGGGTTAGCTTCGACATTCGTCAATTGTATATTAAAGGCGTTGCAGGAGGAATAGTTCGTTACCAATTGGGTGACATCAACTACAAGCTCTCTCCGTACACACTTTCGAATACCCAACAAGAAATTATTACGCAAGGACCAGTTATTTTTCAGCAGCAAACCCGCTTGATGAATTACGATAATTTCTATGCGGCAGATAGTTCATGGAGACAACAAGGAGCAGCTGCTGAATTCGGATTGCAGTTTTCGAAGTTTGTGAAAGAGTTGCAGTTTCATACGGTTGCTACACGCGTTAGAACTACTGATTTCGGCAGCATCAACGATCGTTTATTCGCGGGATACAATGTGAACTTGGTTCAAAGTAATTTCCTTGAAATTGGAGTGAATCACGTGACTCTTTTCGACATTGAAGGAACTTCTCGAAACTTAAGCACCTTCCACAACCCGGTAACTACAGGTACTTTGTTGTTGAAGAAAGATTTTTCTAATTGGAAAATGAAGGTGAATGTGGAAGCAGGAACTTCAAAAACATACTACGAGAAATTCGAAGGTTCACCAGAAACAAACGGAAAAATTTTCGATGCGAAATGGATGGGTGCAAACAACTCGAAAGGATTGAGTGTTGAAGCGGGATGGAAATATGTAAGTTCAGATTTCCGCAGTCCAGGGGCTCAAACCAAGCGTGTGAATTATAATTATCAGCCATCATCTTTCGGAAGAATTACCAATGACCAAGTAGTAAGAAATCTAACAGCATTCGATTTAATGCGTGAGTCGAACGCATACAACCGTCAGCTTTCTTCCAACTTAATGTTAATTCAACCGAAGTACGACAACATTACGCCTTACGGAACTGCAACGCCGAACAGACAAGGAGTAACCGTTAATGCGCGATACATTAGCCCAAAACAATTGTTCGAAATCTCAGCTACACAACTGATGTTGCAAGAGACACGCGGCGAAGGAACATTGATACCGCGCAAGTTCATGCGTTCAGAAGTGAAGGCTGTTGCGCATTTGAGTAAGCGATTCGGAAGTAAGGATAAATTGTTCGATGTATCTGTGAGATTCAGAAACGACAATACGTCACGCGAAGAAGAAGAGAACGTTCGTGCGGTTGACCTTTCAACACAAATACTTTCTGTTGGAATGGAATACGAATTTTTGGACAATTGGGATCTTATGTTAGGTCTTCAACAAATCACATTCAACGGATTCGATTATACTGCTGTTCGCAATAACTTCTCAGAGATTTATAACTTCAAAGAATATCAAACAGACGGAAGCGAGTTCATGCAAGCAGCAGGTGTTCGCTATCGTTTTTCAGACAAGTCTAGTTTGTCTATGAACCTTTCGAACTTCAAGAATACCGATGCTTTCGATGCAACACAGAATTACACTATTCGTCAGTTTATGTTACTTTATCAAATGAATTTTTAATATGAAAAAGTCTATTTACATCCTATTATTTGCTTCATTGGTTTACACTTCGTGTAAGGTAGACGATGAATTCGAAGGACCTTCATTGATTGATTTATACGGTGAGTTCACCTTGGTGAATGATCTAGATATAACCAATCGCGATGTCGATTTTTCGAGTGGAGAAACAACAACGTTTACTGCTTCGTTTTCGAAGAATGTAAACTGGACGTTAGAGGTTAAGGGTCTGCAGTCGGGCGCTATCAAGCGTTTCGAAGGTTTCTCAAATGTTATTGACGCATCGAATGCAACATGGACAGGAACCACGACAGATCTTCCAATGTTTCGTGCTGAAGATTGCGCTGTTCAACTTTCAATAGAGAATGTTGCCGATACGTTGCATGATACGCTTACGGTAGTTGGATCGAAAGTTTATCAAGGTTTCGTTGCGGCGGATTTTGAAAACGGATGGAACAGCGGCTGGAACACTTACGTTCAAAGTGGTGCGAACATGAGCTTCGCGGTTCAGACGAATAACAACGCAGCGCAAGGTGGACGTTACTACGAAATGGCGGGTGCTGTTTCTTGGGATTGGTTGATTGGTTTGGTGAACATGCCAGGAAGCGCGTATGGATCGACTTATTATCCGCTAACAAGTAATCCTTCAAATTTGTATTTCAACACGATGCTGTATAAGCCAGCAGGCATTGACAACGGATTGGTGTTGTTCCAAATTAAAGAAGACGATAACGAAGACGGCATGTACTCTGCAGGATCAGAAGACATGTATTCCATTCAGGTTAGCTTAACAGCGACTGGATGGGCAAAAATTTCTCAACGTTACGATAACATTCCAACGTTGGTCAATGGTGCCGCATCTGGACCAATAGGAAACGGATTGCATGAGCCTAATAAGGTCATTGAAGTGTCTGTGTTGTTCTTAGCGAATCCAACTTCAGGATACTCGAAGACTTGGTTAGATTACATCATATTCACAGAAGGGTCTGCTTTAGAGCCTTAATTTTTCACTATGAAATACGCATTTTGGTCTGTACTTCTTTTATTCACGAGCTGCGTTACCGTTAAGGAACTTGCGCTTTATGAAAATGAAGTGATCGTGGAAGAGACGAAGGATGTTAACGGATTTCAGTTGACTGAAATCTTCAACGACGACATCACTTCGGAAATTTGGTTCACGCCAAGTCCGGCTTGTCTTACTGTGAGGTCAGAACGTAAAGAAGTTTTCTCTGGAACAGGTTCCATGAAATTTACTTGGAACAAACAAGCTGGAGGATGTCCGTGGTTGGGTCTTGGAATTGGTTGGGCGAATTGGAGTGGAAAGGATTTAGCTTCAATTGAAAACAGTGCAGCCATTTCATTCAAAGTGAAAACGCAAGAGGGGTCTATGAAAGGATTGCCTTGGGCCATGGCGTTGGAAGACTACGCTGGAACACAAGCGTGGATAGGTGTTACAAGCGGTTATGTGGAAGGTGGAATAGTTGATACTGCTTGGAGAACAGTTACAATCCCCTTGGTAGATTTTCAATTTGAAGGTTGGAATTTAGATGGCGGAACGGTGAAGCAAATGCTTATTCAATTCGAATCGAATGGCACTGTGTTCGTTGACGAGTTCAAGATTATTCCTTTCAAACCGAAAGAACCGAACACACTTTTGGTAACGAATTCTTACGGTTGGGTGAACGACGGATTCATTGAAGGTGGTCAGTTTGTAGCGCAAGCGAACATGGACGGCTCTGTGATTTACTTGAACTGGAATGAAAAGGAATTGTACATCGGCGGTGAAATTGAAGACGTTTCTCCGTGTAGAAATATGCAATCGGGAAGAGACATTTGGAACGGCGATGCTATTGAAATTGCCTTCTCTTCGGAAATCGGAATTAGCGACAAGCGCATGATGTTTTACGAAGGTGATCGTCACATTGGAATTAAGATGGGTGGAAATTTCGACGTCTACGATTGGTCACGTGAGAAGAATATTCAAGCGCAAATTTCTGTGAAGCCGCTTCAAAATAAATATGTTTTCGAATG
>CAMDFE010000093.1 GCA_945897395.1 Chryseobacterium gleum
TGTAGGCTAAGTCATATGCACCGTGGTGCGTAGGGCCATCGGCGCCAACCAATCCACCGCGGTCTAAACAGAAAACGACATTTAATTTTTGAATAGCAACATCATGAATGACTTGGTCATACGCGCGCTGCATAAAGCTTGAATAAATATTACAGAAAGGAACCAGTCCTTGTGTAGCCATTCCCGCAGAAAAAGTCACCGCGTGCTGCTCTGCAATTCCTACGTCGAAGGCACGCTTAGGCATAGCCTCCATCATCAGTTTCAACGAGCAGCCACTTGGCATTGCTGGAGTAACACCGACAATCTTTTCGTTCTTCTCTGCTAATTCAATAATGGTATGTCCGAATACATCTTGGTACAACGGGGGTTGTGGACTCTTCGGAACCACTTTTACAATTTCACCAGTCTCTTTGTTGAATAATCCGGGCGCATGCCACTTCGTTGGAGAGCCTGCCTCTGCTGGCGCGTAGCCTTTTCCTTTCTTCGTAACACAGTGCAAAATTTTCGGGCCAGGAATGTCTTTTAAATCGCGCATCACCTTCACCATATAATCTACATCGTGCCCGTCAATTGGACCGAAGTATCTCCACTTCAACGATTCGAAATAATTACTTTCCTTAATTAAGGTGCCCTTCAGCGCTTCTGAAATCTTGTGTGCAATGTGTTGCGCATTCGGTCCGAATTTCGAAACCTTTCCCAACAACTGCCACACATCGTCTTTCACTTTATTGTAAGTGTGCGACGTGGTAATGTCTGTAAGGTATTCTTTCAATGCACCCACGTTCGGGTCAATGCTCATGCAATTGTCGTTCAACACAACAAGCACGTTACAATCCGCTGTAGAACCGTGATTCAAACCTTCGAAGGCCAGGCCTGCGGTCATAGCGCCGTCGCCAATAACAGCAATGACCTGACGGTCTTTTTCTTCTTTTACTTTACTTGCAACAGCCATTCCGACTGCGGCAGAGATAGAAGTCGAACTGTGTCCAACTCCGAATGTATCGTATTCGCTTTCGCTTCTTTTCGGGAATCCAGAAAGACCTTTGTAAATTCTATTTGTGTGGAAATTGTCTCGTCTTCCTGTAAGGATTTTGTGTCCGTATGCTTGGTGACCAACATCCCAAACCAATTGATCATAGGGTGTTTCGAACACGTAATGTAGGGCAACGGATAATTCAACTACTCCTAAGCTAGCTCCGAAGTGTCCGCCTTTTTCAGAAACAATGTCAACAATGTACTGACGAAGTTCTGTACACAATTCTTTAAGTTGCTCGTCTTTTAAGCCATTGCGAAGTGCAATTGGATTATCGAATTGAGCGAGTAGAGGGCCTGGGGTGAAAGTCGACATAGTAGCAAAGTTAACACTTACGCTTGAAGTTTGTTCACCTTCGGCCTATTCGAAAATAAGTTTTCGATGTGTTACCGAGTTTCCACTTTGAATCTGAACAATGTAGAAACCAGCAGCTTGTTTCGGAATTGAAAAAGTATGTGTTCCCACGCTCAGATTTCCGTTGTAAATCTGCTCTACAATTTCACCCGCACTGTTGAACAACACAACGTTGATTTTCTTGTGAGCAGCGCTTCCAAGAACGAGGGTTGCCGCTTCGTTTGTTGGATTCGGATAAAGCGAAACTTCGAGAGGGGACTCAGTAATTTCAATATAATTTCCAAGCGTGTCTACTACGGTGATATTGATATCGTCGAGGTACAGATTATTTCCACCGTAACTAATGAATTCATATTTCAATTGGAAATGATCGGTCATGTAGTTCTGCGCTGTAAGGGTAAGCGTTTCACCGCTCCATTGAGCTGTTGAACTCGGAGTGAAGGCAAGGTTAGTCGCTGTTCCGGTTGGTAAGTTGGTCGTTCCTTTGCGGATTCTTGCAAGGGTCCATGAAGTTCCGCAATCTCCCGATGCGCTAACACGAAGGCGATCGTCGGTAACCGAAACTCTATTGGCATAAGCCCATTTGTAACTCACGAAAATGGTGTCCATCGCGCTCATGTCGAACGTGCTTGAAATGAATTCGTCTACGTGTCCAGATTCGCTCGTGAAATTTGCAAGTTTTAATCCGTTAGCACCACTGTAATTAGTAGTAACCACTTGCCATGTTTCGTCAAGGTCTGGATTGTTCACGAACCAGTTGTTGCCAGGCCATGTCCCTTCAAATCCTTACATAAGTGGTGTATTCAAACCGTCACCACCAAGCACTTTGATGACTTTCGAATAGGTTTTTGAAAGTTGATCAGCACCGTTGCTAACCGTAAGTGTTACAGTGAAAGTTCCAGGTGTATCGTATGTGTGTATTGGATTCTGATGAACAGCAGGATCGCTGCCTACAAGTGTTACACCGTCTCCGAAATTCCAGTTCCATGAGGTAATTCCGTGGTAAGAGATGTCGGTGAAGGTCACGCTGTCTCCAGTGCACAAAATGTTTTTGTTGAATTCGAAATCGGCAACACAAAGGGCCGGATTTGTTACTCCTGTAGCCAATAAATTTGAAGCTGTAATTAGACTACTGCGTTGAGCTACGCTGCTCGTAATCGCAGCGCGCATGCGTGTGCGCTGCCCCTGGGTAAACATGCGTGAACAGTAAGAATACTCCATATAGTTCTGAACGTTGTCTACCGTGTTTCCGCAAGAACTTCCTGTAAGAGAGCAGCTGGTCCAACCTATTGTGTTCGGAGTATCCGTTACATTATCATCTTGATTGCAATTCGTAGAAACTCCTGGAGAGTTACCCGGCCCCCAAGCGTGGTATAGGTTCAGCCAATGACCTGCTTCATGTGTTAGGGTGCGGCTGCGTTGAGAAGTGCTAGTTCCAATGGCACCCATGTAATCGGAACGAAGAACAATACCGTCTGTGCCAGCACCCCAAAATCCTGCAACATCTCCAGGTAAATTCGTATATCCAGCAGCGCCAGCGGCGTCGAGACAAATCCAAATATTTAGGTATTTATTACGCGGCCAAATAATGAGTTCCTTCATGTCTTGTCCGCCGTCAGAGGTAAGTGTTGAAACAATTCTGTTTATTCCTCGTGTGCAATTGCCATTTGGGTCTTTGGTGGCGAGGACGAATTCAATACCAATGTCGGCAGTTATGTTTTCAAAAGCCGTGACAACAAGACTGATGTCTGTATTTAACATTGCGAAGTCGCGATTCAGAATAGAAAGGCCATTTAAAATCTGATCATCAGAGATGTTCTCCGTCCCATTGTTATGAATGACATGAATAACAACAGGAATAGTGTAGATAGTTTGTGACCCGCGCTCTGGCGCATTGTCTACGAAATTTTCGGTGTAAGTTTCAAGGGCTTCTCCTGCACGACGGGCGATTCCTTCGGCTTCGGGGTACATACCAAACATGCGAACACGATTTTCGCGTTCGCCGCAATACAAATGCTCCTCTTGAGCGAAAGCGCCTGTTGCAACAAGTCCAAGTATTGCAATAAAAATGGATTTCAGAATTTTCATGTATAACAAAAATAAACGAATGTTGGCTTGAACAATTTTGTTTTCGAGTATTTTCTTTTCATTGTTTTATACTTAGCTTTAGACGTAACTTCGCAGCGCTTATAAAGAACATGAAAAATATTCGAAATTTTTGCATCATTGCACACATTGATCACGGGAAATCTACCCTTGCAGACAGAATGTTGCAAATCACCAAGACCATTGAAGATCGTAAGATGGTTGCGCAAGCGCTGGACGATATGGATCTTGAGCGTGAGAAGGGAATTACCATTAAGGCGCATGCCATTCAGATGTTGCACAAAATTGGCGACGAACAATTCGTTTTGAATTTGATCGACACCCCCGGTCACGTAGATTTTTCTTACGAGGTTTCTCGCGCCATTGCTTCATGCGAAGGCGCCATTCTTATTGTAGATGCTTCGCAGGGAATTCAAGCACAGACCATTTCAAACTTGTACTTGGCATTGGAAAATGATTTAACCATTATTCCAATTCTAAATAAAATAGATCTTCCAAACGCCGACCCCGAGTTGGTGAAAGATCAGATTGTAGATTTAATCGGTTGTGAACGCGACGAGATTTTAGCCGCAAGCGGAAAAACAGGCGAGGGAGTTGCTGAAATTTTAGATGCCATTTGTGCGCGTATTCCAGGTCCTGTTGGAACCGTTGACGCGCCTTTGCAAGCAATGGTTTTCGATTCAGTGTTCAATTCGTTCCGTGGAATTATTGCTTATTTCCGAATCAAGAACGGAGTTCTTCGCAAAGGCGAAAAGGTAAAGTTCATGAGCACAGGCAAAGAATATTTTGCAGACGAAGTAGGCGTTTTAGGTATGGATTTGAAGCCGCGCGACTTCGTGGCTGCTGGAGATGTTGGATATATTATTTCTGGAATTAAGACTGCCACCGAAGTAAAAGTGGGTGATACCATAACAACGGTTTTAAATCCGTGTATAACAGCTTTACAAGGTTTCGAAGATGTGAAGCCCATGGTATTCGCTGGAATTTATCCAGTTGATACAGACGAGTACGAAGAGCTTCGTGCGAGTATGGAAAAATTGCAGTTGAACGACGCGTCTTTGGTGTTCGAACCCGAAAGTTCGGCGGCGCTTGGATTCGGTTTCCGTTGCGGTTTCTTAGGAATGCTGCATATGGAAATTATTCAGGAACGCTTGGAACGCGAGTTCAACATGACTGTTATTACGACTGTTCCGAACGTTAGCTATATCTGTTATACCACGAAGGAAGAAAAGTTAGAGATTAACAACCCATCGGAACTGCCAGAACAGAACTTAATAAACTATGTGGAAGAACCGTTTATCAAAGCGCAAATAATAACCAAGACAGAATACATTGGTGCAATTATGACCTTATGTATTGAAAAAAGAGGCATGTTGCAAAACCAACTTTACCTCACGACAGACCGTATTGAGTTAACGTTTGAAATGCCATTGGCTGAAATCGTATTCGATTTCTATGATCGATTAAAGACCATTTCGAAAGGATATGCATCCTTCGATTATTTCAGAATTGGTTATCAGCGTAGCGAATTGGTGAAGCTTGATATTCTCTTAAACGGAGATCAAGTTGACGCTTTAAGCGCTCTTATTCACAAAGACCACGCTTACGAATTGGGTAAGAAAATCTGCATGAAATTGCGTGAGTTGATCCCAAGACAACAATTCTTAATAGCACTTCAAGCCGCCATTGGCGCCAAAATCATTGCCCGCGAAACCATTAACGCCTTGCGTAAAGACGTTACTGCAAAGTGTTACGGCGGTGACATCTCGCGTAAGCGCAAGCTTCTTGAAAAGCAAAAAGAAGGAAAGAAACGCATGCGTCAAGTTGGATCTGTAGAAGTTCCACAAGCAGCGTTTTTGGCGGTGCTTAAGCTGAATAGTTAACCACTTTGTGGATGACCCTGCGGGATGACCGTTCCGGATGACACAACGTGTTGTGTCATCCAGCTCCGCTGGTAATTACATCGTCCAATCTTCCAAAAACTTCGTCGTGAAATCCCCTGAACGGAACTTCTCGTCTTTCATGAGTTTTTGGTGGAAAGGAATCGTGGTTTTAACGCCTTCAATGATATACTCGTCCAAAGCGCGTTGCATTTTCGCAATGGCTTCTTCACGTGTTTGAGCAACGGTAATCAATTTCGAAATCATAGAATCATAGAACGGGGGAATCACGTATCCAGCATAGGCGTGAGCATCTATGCGAACACCGTGTCCGCCAGGACAATGATAGTCGGTGATTTTGCCTGGAGAAGGCATGAAGTTTTTGTAAGGATCTTCAGCGTTAATACGACACTGAATGGCATGCATAGTTGGATAGTAATTTCTTCCAGAAATTGGTTCACCTGCAGCCAATTTAATTTGCTCCTTCACCAAGTCGTAATCAATTACTTCTTCGGTAATGGTGTGTTCTACTTGAATACGCGTATTCATTTCCATGAAGTAGAAGTTGCGGTCTTTGTCTACCAAGAACTCTACTGTTCCAACGCCTTCGTATCCAACAGCAAGAGCAGCCTTAATAGCGGCCTCACCCATGCGCTCGCGCAATTCCGGAGTCATGTATGGAGAAGGAGTTTCTTCAACTAATTTCTGATGTCTTCTTTGAATAGAGCAATCGCGTTCTGAAAGGTGACAAGCTTTTCCGTATTGGTCACCTGCAATTTGAATTTCAATGTGGCGCGGTTCAACTACGAATTTTTCCATGTAGATACCATCGTTTCCGAAGGCAGCACCGGCTTCACGTTTCACCATTTCCCATGCGCTTTCCATTTCGTCTTCACTATTCACCACACGCATACCTTTTCCACCACCGCCTGCGGTTGCTTTCAAGATAACAGGATAAACGATTCCAACAGCCA
>CAMDFE010000094.1 GCA_945897395.1 Chryseobacterium gleum
ACATTGACCCGTCGTGTTCACAAGACATAACTGCATACAATATCTATTATGCGCCGACAGATACCAGCCAATACTCCTTACTAGGCACCTTGAATGGCGTCAGCAACGCAGAATTCGAATTCCTTCATCCAAACGGATTGCAAAGCATCGCGGGTTGCTTCTACATTACCGCATTGGATTCATTGAACCTCTGGCCCGACGGAGAACTTCACCAGAATGAAAGCGCGCCTTCGAATGTGGTGTGCATAGACAACTGCCCAACATATGAACTTCCAAATATCATCACCCCAGACTTAGACGGATTGAATGATATTCTGAAGCCCTTTCCTTATCGTTCCATCGAAAGCATTGACCTTAAAATTTTCAATAGATACGGTACACTGCTCTTCGAAACAACAGATCCGGATATTGGCTGGAATGCAACCGATCAAAAGACGCAAAACCTTGTCAGTGCAGGAACCTACTACTACACTCTAATGGTCAACACCATTCGTCTTCAGGGAATTGTGCCTGTATTCAAAGAGGGATATATTCAAATCTTGAACGCCACACAGGCTTCACCTCAACAATAAAATATGTTTACTGGAATTATAGAATCGCTCGGGGAAATTGCAAAAACGGAAACCGTTGGAACCAATTTAGAACTCTGGCTTTCGTGCGATTTCAGCAACGAACTTAAAGTAGATCAAAGCCTTGCGCACAATGGAATTTGTTTAACTGTGGTTGAAATAAAAGAAAACAAATATCGCGTCACCGCTATCGATGAAACCATTCAGAAAACAACCATTAGTAGTTGGAGGGAAGGAGACAAAATCAATGTTGAAAGATGCGTGAAATTGGGCGATCGGCTCGATGGTCACAACGTTCAAGGACATGTAGATGTGGTTGGAAAATGTATTTCCAGTACCGAAAATGACGGCAGTTGGAAATTCACTTTTGAATATTCACCAAAAGAACTTGGACACATCACTGTGCCGAAAGGCAGCATTGCCGTTAACGGCGTAAGCCTGACTGTAGTCGACAGTTCGAAGACTTCGTTCTCTGTGGCTATTATTCCATTTACCTATGAACATACCACTTTTCAGTTCATTAAAAACGGGTCATTCGTGAATTTAGAATTCGATATTATGGGGAAGTATGTGGCCGCGTATATGGCTGCACTATCTTCGTAACATGATATCTTCAGTACACGAAAAAAAACTATTTCTTCTCGACGCTTACGCACTCATTTTCCGTTCTTACTACGCATTCATTCGCACGCCGCGAATCAATAGCAAAGGACTAAACACTGGAGCCATGTTCGGATTCACGAACACACTTCTCGATATCCTGAACAACGAAAAACCTTCGCACATAGCTGTTGTATTCGACGCGCCTGAACAAACCTTGCGCGAAATAGATTACGAGGCATACAAAGCCAATCGTTCTGAAACGCCTGAAGACATTAAGCTCTCAGTTCCTTACATCAAAAAAATTGTCGAGGCCTTCAACATACCCATGCTTATTGCTCCCGGATATGAAGCCGATGACATCATTGGAACGCTCGTTAAAAAGGCCGAAGAGAAAGGGTTTTACACCTACATGATGACCCCCGATAAAGACTACGGTCAACTCGTAAGCGACAAGTCATTCATCTACAAACCTGGCTACCAAGGCGGAAAAGCAGAGATTTTAGGCGAAGCAGAAGTCTGCGCAAAGTTCAACATTCAAAATGTAAGTCAGGTTATTGATTTACTTGGAATGATGGGCGATGCCGTAGATAACATTCCGGGACTTCCCGGCATTGGCGAAAAAACTGCTTCTAAACTTTTAGCTGAATTCGGATCATTGGAAGGCCTACTCGCCAACACAGATAAACTGAAAGGAAAGCAAAAAGAAAACGTTGAGAATTTCAAAGAGCAGGGAATCCTTTCGAAGAAGCTCGCAACCATCATGCTCGATGCCCCAACTCCATTCGATGAAGAGGCGTTGAAAGTGAGTGAAATAAACAAAGACGCTATTCGTGAAGTTTTTGAAGAACTTGAATTCCGTCAGTTAATCAAGCGTGTGTTGAACGAGGAATCTGCTGCAAGTGCAACCGTAAGTCCTTCTTCCAGCAGCAATGCTGTGCCCGATTTATTTTCCTCTGCCGGTGAAGAAGTTGAAATTCCAACTACATCGAAAAACACACTTGAAAATGTTCCTCATGAATATTTCATGGCTACTTCAGAACAGGAACTACAATCATTAATTTTAGAATTGCAACGTGCGGCCATCTTCAGTTTCGACACCGAAACTTCAGATCTAGAGCCTCATTCAGCGTATTTGGTTGGACTTTCTTTCAGCACGAAAACACACACCGGTTGGTATGTTCCTATCTCTTCCAATTTCGAAGAAGCGCAAAAGCAGTTGGAAATTTTCAAAGAAATTTTCTCCGACACTTCGAAAACTCTTGTCGCTCAGAACTACAAGTTCGACTTCAAGATGATGAAGAAATATGGAACGAAGATTCAAAATAAAATCTTCGATACCATGCTCGCTCATTACGTGATTAATGCAGATGGAAAACATGGCATGGATGCGTTGAGTGAAAAATACTTGAATTACAAACCCGTTTCCATTGAATCGTTGATTGGCCCGAAAGGGAAAAATCAAAATTCCATGGCTCATCTTCCTGCAGAAAGCATTAAAGATTACGCTGCTGAAGATGCCGATGTGACACTTCAACTTGCTGAAATCTTCATGCCTGAATTGGAAAATCAAGGTACAACGTCAGTTTTGGAAAATATTGAGATCCCACTCATTGAAGTGCTCGCGAACATGGAATGGGAAGGCATCCGCGTTGATAAAGATTTCTTAAACGCATATAGTGTTGAGCTAGGCAAAGAGCTCGACATCATTGAAGAAAAAATTACAGAGCTTGCTGGAGAGAAATTCAATTTAGACTCACCGAAACAATTAGGTGTTATTCTTTTCGAGAAGTTGAAAATAACTACCGAAATGAAGAAGACGAAGACCGGACAATACAGCACCGGCGAAGATGTTCTTCAACGTTATTTACACAACCATGAAATTGTTCCGCTCATTCTCGATTACCGTGAATTGCGCAAATTGAAAAGCACGTATATCGATACACTTCCGAACATGATTAACCCAATCACCGGACGTGTTCACACCAACTTCATGCAAGCTGTTGCTGCAACTGGTCGATTGAGCAGCAATCAGCCAAACCTGCAAAACATTCCCATCCGCACTTCACGCGGAAAAGAAATTCGAAAAGCATTTGTTGCCCGCGACGAGAATCACGTCTTAGTAAGTGCCGATTATTCTCAAGTTGAATTGCGCATTATTGCGGCACTCAGCGGAGATAAAAACATGATTGAAGCCTTCCAACAAGGCGAAGACATTCACAAAGCAACAGCTTCGAAAGTTTTCAATGTGCCGTTAGAAGACGTTACCAAAGACATGCGAAGCAAAGCGAAGGCAGTTAACTTCGGAATTATATACGGACAAGGTCCATTCGGATTAGCGCAGCAGTTGGGTATTTCAAGAACAGAAGCGAAAAACATCATTGAAGCGTATTACACGCAATTCGCGGCGCTAAAGACCTACCAGTACCAAGCGGTAGAAGATTGTCGCGCCAAGGGCTTCGTTGAGACCGTGCTCGGGCGCAGACGTTTCCTTCCAGACATCAGCGCCTCAAATGCTATTTCAAGAAGCTTCGCTGAACGAAATGCTGTGAATGCTCCAATTCAAGGATCAGCCGCCGATGTCATTAAAGTAGCCATGGTGAAAATTCAATCGGCATTGAAGAATGCTAATTTGAAAACAAGAATGGTACTTCAAGTTCACGATGAATTGCTCTTCGATACTCCAAAGGAAGAGGTAGACCAAGTATTTAAGCTCGTGAAACATGAAATGGAGAATGCGGTGAAGCTAGTTGTACCCCTCGAAGTAGAAATTCAAGCGGGAAATAACTGGCTTGAGGCTCATTAATATCATTTATTTTTAAAAGGATTGTAACTATATTCGCATTAACCCGTACCAATGTGCTCTAACTATTCAATCTGTTCTAATGATTAAAAAACACCTCTCCCTCGCCGCTATTGCAAGCGTGTGCATCGGAAGCCTGGCAATTGTTGCTTGCGGCGGAAACAAAAACCCCGATGAAAACAAAGCTCCTCTAGAATCTGGAGCCAACGAACTAACCAACAAAGACGAGTTCTTCAAAGACCGCGAGCAAGCGTTGAAGCAAATCTTCTTCAGCATTCCTGCTCCTATTGAAATGGCCGATATGATTAAAGATGCCGGTTTCAGTTTCGATAAAGCTATGTTGAACTCGGTAGATAAAGTTGCTAAATATGTCGATGAAGAAAATCGCGCAATCAATCTAGGGATCTATGCAGCCGATTTAAGCTATAGTACAGTATTCGAACAAAAGCAAGAGTCTGTTAATTACCTCGCTGCTTCGAAAACATTAGCAAGTGCCTTAGGCATCGAAGCTGCTATGGATGAGAAATTCATGGAGCGTGTGCAAAAAAATCAGAACAACAAAGACTCTCTTTTAAGTTACGTGACACTTTCTTATCAAAATGTAAATGCGTATTTGAAAGAAGGTAAGCGCACAGACGTGAGTGCTCTAATCGTTTCTGGAGCATGGCTTGAAACACTATATTTATCCACGCAATACGCAGGAAAGAAAGGCGAGAAAGCAATGAAGCAACGAGTTGCAGAACAAACATATTCTCTTGATCAATTGGTGAGCTACTTGAACTTATTTGCCACTAGCGATCGTGTAAACCATATGAAAGAAGATCTTACCCGACTTCAAGCCATTTACAAAGATGTGATTGTAGTGAAGGGTGAAACTTCTGTGGAAAAGGAAGGTGGTGTAACCACAATTGGCAGCACAGAAACTGTTACCATGAGCGATGCAACACTCGCTAAAATAGCAGCAGAAACCGTTGTGATTCGTAACAAATACATTCAATAAAAAATTCAGCAGATATCATGAAAGCATTTAAAATTCTCCTGTTCTTATTGGTCTTTATTCCTTCATTCGCATCGGCGCAATGTAAGCCTTTCACTAAGAATAAAGTCCTTCCGAAATTGAATGGATACGTTCAAAACGACAGCTACAACTCAGCGCAAATGGCCCCTGGCGAAGATGCTGAATTAATGGTAACCTTCTTCGGTGGCCGCGATTATCGCTTGTTAATTGTTGCTCACCCTATCCTTGGTGATGTTGAATTCACAGTTAGTGACATCAACGGAAAACAGATCTACACCAACAAAGATGCACAAGACAAAGAGGCGTTTGAATTCAAAATGAAAAACACGCAACAGCTTGTCATTAAAATTAAAGTTCCCGAGCAAAAAGAAGCGGTGGTTCAACACATCGGATGTATCAGTATTGTTTCTGGATTCAAACAATAAGAAACGAATCAACCATTTAAAAGCCGCATCTGCGGCTTTTTTTATGACTTAAAATGAAGGTGTGATAAGCAAAGAACTCTGTTTTTTCCTAGAATCCATTTTCTTCCAAAACCAATTATTGATGTAATAGGAAGCAAATGCACTCGCTGTCCCTACAACCGCTCCGCTCAAGATGTCTGTCGGGTAATGCACACCCAAATGCATGCGTGAGTATGCGATTCCACAGGCATACATGTAAGCAGGAACAACGACATACCAATTCGGCTTCACCAACACGCAACTCGTTGCCCATTGAAATGCAGAACTCGTGTGTCCAGACGGAAATGATAAACTTCCAGCAGGGGTCTTTTTGTAAATCAAATCACCATGTGAAACAAAGGGACGAGGCCTTGCGATTCCGTATTTCATTGCAACGGTCATGAAGCCATTCAAAGCCAAGCCGCCTGCCATGCCCATAAACTGTCTTTTTAAAAATTCATCTTTTTTCAAAACGCCTACAGTACCTAACAACAATGGGGTTCCAACGGTGACGTATGTAATGCTGTTCGTATATGCTTCCCAAAAGCGATCCGATTTTTCAGGTCCGCCATTGATCTTCGCTAAGAGATTCAAATCCCAAGCGGCTTGACCATTCGACTTAAAACAAAAAAGCACCAAGAGCAATGCGAGCGCTTGGTGCTTCAAAGAATTTTTTATCATCAATTTTCTGGTTTCACGCTAGCAGAAAGATACTCTCTGTTCATGCGTGCGATGTTTTCAATGCTAATATTTTTAGGACATTGAACCTCGCAAGCTCCAATGTTGCTACAATTTCCAAATCCTTCTTCATCCATTTGTTTCACCATATTCAATACACGCTCTTTGCGCTCCGGATGCCCTTGTGGCAATAACGCGAACTGAGAAACTTTCGCGCTAACGAATAACATCGCAGA
>CAMDFE010000095.1 GCA_945897395.1 Chryseobacterium gleum
TGAATCTTGTCATCTATCAACTGACCGGCTAAATAGAACAAATGTGTTCCGTCGAAAGCCGATAAATAAAAACGACTGTTCTCGAAGGGTTCCCCTTGAAGATAGCGGTAATCGCCAGTTTCAGTCAATACCGTTCCATAAACAGCGAACTCTTCGCGCACAACAGCCATATCTAAAATGGCAGGAACAGTATCGTCTTCAAAAACAATCTTGTATTTCGCATGAACAGGAATATGCACCTTCGTGTCGAACTCACGCACCTTGTTTCCTATAATTTGAAATGGAATGCGGTAATCTCCCGTGCGTGTTGGATCTACCCACTCGCCTGTGACAATACCCTTCTCTTTCTTCCCTTCGAAGTAGGTGTTGAAAAGAGGAAGACTCGACGTAAACGTCGAGTCTTTTCCCCATTTAATTTCAATTGGAATACGCTCTGCACCATTCACTATTTCCCACTGAACATCTGTCTTTAATTCAATGCGACAAGGGATGCTTTTGTCTTCAACTTTAAACACAATCAAATGCGATTGTGAGAAAATACTTCCGCTGAAAGCAGCGAAAAACAAGAGCATCCAAGCCTTCATTAGAAATCGAATTTAATTCCTTGCGCCAATGGCAACGAGGTTGAATAGTTGATGGTATTAGTCTGACGACGCATGTAATTTCTCCACGCATCCGATCCGCTCTCGCGTCCACCGCCTGTTTCTTTCTCTCCACCAAACGCCCCACCAATCTCAGCACCGCTGGTTCCGATGTTCACATTTGCAATACCACAATCTGAACCTTCACAGCTTAAGAAGCGTTCTGCTTCACGCATGTTCGTTGTCATAATTGCACTCGACAATCCTTGAACAACGCCGTTTTGCATAGCAATGGCCTCGTCCAATTCTTTGTACTTCATAATGTATAAAATTGGAGCAAAGGTTTCGTGTTGCACAATTTCCAAGCTGCTATCCTTAACCTCAGCAATACATGGCTTCACGTAACATCCGCTCTCAAACCCTTCTCCAGTCACAACGCCACCTTCAACAATGAAGTTCGCGCCTTCAGACTTCGCTTTCTCAATAGCCTTCAAATACGTATCAACAGCCAGCGTGTCAATCAACGGACCCACGTGGTTGTTCGAATCCAATGGATCTCCAATGCGAATCTGTCCGTAAGCCGTCACCAACTTCTCTTTCACTTCGTTATACACACTTTCGTGAATAATTAAACGACGTGTTGAAGTACAACGCTGTCCGGCAGTTCCAACTGCACCGAACACCGCACCAATGATGGTCATTTTCAAATCGGCATTCTCTGTTACAATAATGGCGTTGTTTCCACCTAACTCCAACAAAGACTTTCCGAAACGCTCTGCTACTTTCGCTCCAACAATGCGACCCATGCGGGTGCTTCCTGTTGCTGAAATTAAAGGAACACGATTGTCAACGGTCATCATCTCTCCCACTTTCACATCGCCTGAAACGATGCTCGAAATTCCTTCAGGCAAATTGTTTTCAGAAGCAATTTCATTCCAAATATTTTGACAAGCGATTGCGCAAAGCGGTGCTTTTTCAGATCCTTTCCAAATACAAACATCTCCGCAAATCCACGCCAATGCGCTGTTCCAAGCCCATACTGCTACTGGGAAGTTGAAGGCTGAAATGATTCCAACGATTCCAAGTGGATGCCATTGCTCATACATGCGGTGACCCGGACGTTCGCTATGCATGGTTAAACCATATAGCTGACGAGACAATCCAACTGCGAAATCGCAGATGTCAATCATCTCCTGCACTTCACCCAAACCTTCTTGCAAACTCTTTCCCATTTCATAACTCACCAACATACCAAGCTCTTGCTTGTAATCGCGAAGGCGATTTCCAAACTGACGAACAATTTCGCCACGCTTTGGAGCCGGCATTAGGCGCCATGATTTGTATGCTTCTTGTGCGGCCTCTACCACACGATTGTAATCATCTGCCGTGGTGGCCTGCACCTTAGCAATTTCTTTTCCATCAACTGGAGAAAACGACGCAAATAAATCGCCGTTAGAAAAAAAGTTTTGTCCCGTGCTTGTTCCAAGATTCTCTGCTTGAATTCCCAGTTTCACGAACACGTCTGACATATCCATAGAATTGCTCATTTGTTCAATTATTTTAGAATGCAAAGGTACAACGTGCAAATACATCAAAAGATGTTTTACCTTTGAAATATGCGGAAGCTCACCCTGATATTTATCTTGGGCCTATACAGCTTAATGTCTTTCGGTCTGGAAGCCAAGCTGCACTTCTGTTGTGGAAAATTACAAGCCATTCATTTCTTCGAATTCGGTGACGAGCATCACGACGATTCTCATTCCGATCACAAAGGCTGTTGTCACTCCGAAGACTGCTCGGAAGATGTGCTTGTTGCACTTCAATACGAAAGCGAACACGAGCAATGCGCATCTCCTTCTGTCCCGCAATTATTTGCTTCTACTCCTGAGCCTACTTATTTCTTATTTTATGTTGAAGGAAAATGCCAATCGGCAAATGCTCAACCAACATCACACGTACCCTTAATCTTTGAGCGGTATTCTCTTTTCTGTTGTAGAAAAGTCCCAACGGGATTAGTCCGCAGAGCGGATGTATCCCAACGGGATTAATCCACACAGTGGATATGTCCCTCCGGGATTGGTCCACGAAGTGGATAGGTTAGAAATGTTAAATATCAAAAAAATTCCTAAAAATGAAAAACATATTCGTGCTTGCTTTATGCATGCTTTCATTCAGCGCGTTTGCGCAAAAAACAAAAAACACAACTGCAAATTTCTGGGTAGCCGGTGCGTGCGGCATGTGCGAAACCACCATTGAAAAAGCAGTTGATGTGAAAGGAGTAGTCGCTTATGATTACAACCTGACCACACATCGATTAGAAATTACTTTCAATCCAACGAAAATCACCATCGACAAAATTCATGCGCTTATCAATGCAGCCGGATACGACACGGAAAAGTCGAATGCAACTGATGCCCAATACAGTCGCGTTCACGGATGTTGTAAGTACAGAAGTATGGAACCGCACAAGTAATCTATGAAATACATCGTTGCACTCATCGCATTTTTTTCAATCGTTACTATTGGAAATGCGCAGGTCAAAGGAGTTGTGTTAGACGATGCTGGGAATCCGGCATACGCACTTGTTTATTACAAGGGAACACAACTCGGAACGGTAACCAATCCGGAAGGAGAATTCTCTATTGGTATTCCGAAAGAAGCGAAATGGCTCATGGTCACTTCCACCGGTCATTACAGCGATTCGCTTTTTATTGATCCAGGATTGGGTACAATCAGGGAAGTGAAATTCAATCTGAGAGAAAACAACACACTTGGTACCATTCACATCGACGAACACGACGGTGGAACGCACATCAACGGAAAAGATCCGCAGACGTTTCAAGTCATGAACGAAAAAGAATTGTGCAAAGCCGCATGCTGCAGCCTTTCTGAAAGCTTCGAAACCAATGGTTCTGTAGATGCATCGTTCACCGATGGAATTACAGGAACGCGACAAATTAAAATGTTGGGTTTAGATGGAAAGTACACGCAAATTCTTTTCGACAACATGCCCGCTGTACGGGGAATTTCAAGCACGTTGGGATTAAGTTTCCTTCCTGGACCGTGGATCAACACCATCTCTATCGCGAAAGGCGCGGGGTCTGTTGTGCACGGTTATGAAGGTGTAACCGGACAAATAAACGTGGCTCACAAAGCGGCTACCATGAAAGAAAATTTGTTCTTGAATATGTATGCGAGTTCGGCAGGACGCTACGAAACGAACATACTTTCGAATCAGGCTATTGGTGAAAAATGGAACTACCAATTGCAAGCGCACGGATCAAGCGCACAGAAATTGTACGACACGAATCACGATGGATTCCTTGATAATCCTTTGGTGAAAAACTACTTGCTTCGCAACGCTTGGCAATACACAGGAGCAAAAGGATTGCGCGGTGAATACGGATTTTCATACGGACAATTCAACACCGAGAGCGGACAAATCAATTACTACCGCAACCAAGGAATTGTTCCGTTCACGCCTTGGATTTCAAACTCGAAAACGGAGCACGCGGAATTCACAGCGAAGACGGGATACATGTTCGATGAACACGGACACAAAAGTTTAGGAAGTCAGATTAACATTGGCTACAACAAACAAAATGCGCTTTACGGAATCCGCGTATACGAAGGTGTTCAGAAGAGTGCGCGCGTGAATTTGTTATTCGCCAATGAACTTGCAGAAGGATACAACATTACACTTGGCGCCTCTGCAACAGCAGACGATTACCGCGAATCGCTTACTTCTTTTGTTGGAAATTTGAATCGTGTTGAAACCACCTACGGTGTATTCGGTGAACTGAATGCGAATCCAACGGAGAATCTACAAATCGTTGCGGGTATGCGTGCAGATGAAAACAATTTATACGGATTGATTCTCACGCCTCGCATTCACGCGCGTTATTCCATCACTGAAAAAACAAGCGTTAAAATTAGTTCTGGAAAGGCGTATCGCTCTCCGCAAATGGTGATTGATCATCTTTCTGCCCTTGCGGGAAATAGAACGTGGAATTTACCTGTGAATGCCACGACCGAATATCCATTCGGTTTTGAAATGGAAGAAGCAGTGAACAGTGGAATTGTGTTGGTTCACAACACGAAGTTGTTTCACCGCACAGCAACTTTCACAGTCGATGCTTTTCACACGAACTTCCAAAATCAATTGGTCGCAGACTACGAAACAGCAGGAACTTTTTCCTTGTATAATTTATCTGGAAGAAGCTTCGCCAATGCAGTTCAAACCGACTTCACCTTCAGCCCCATTAAACGAAGTGAAATTCGATTGGCATATCGTTGGCTCGATGCACAAACGACCTACACCGCTGGCTTGAAAGAACGTCCGCTTGTTGCGAAGCATCGTGTATTCATTAACCTCGCCTACGCCACGAAAGAAAATGCTAAATCGCAAAAATGGAATTTCGATTTCACCGCGCGTTGGCTCGGTTCTCAGCGTTTGGCCAATCAATCGGATTACGTTGTTGCAAGCAATATTTACAGTCCTGCCTATTGGACTTTGAATACACAAGTTTCGTTCTTCGCAAAAGCGAATTTAGAATTCTATGCTGGAGGAGAAAACTTAACGGGATACATGATTCACCATCCTATTTATGCGACGAACATCTATGCCACCAATTTAAATATGGATAATTTGCTTGATGCTTCGCAAGTATACGGACCTATGTTCGGAGCGAATTATTACGTGGGATTGCGTTGGAGAATTGGTCAGGCAACCAAAACAGCAAAATAAACGTCTTACTATTAAACCCTTACACCATGCGATACCTTTTACTTCTTTTATTGAGTGTTCTTTCATTGAGTTCAATCGCTCAATTTCAGATTACTGGATTAACCGCTCAAAGCAATCAAATAACAGATTACTACTGTGACTCTACTGTTGCCATGTCGTTCTCTGCATTGACGGCTCCTTCCGCAACAAGTGGTTTAGAAATTCATCAAATCATTGAAGGTGCCAACTTCACTGGATTTCAGTTTTCTGTTTCCATTAATTGGGGCGATGGAACCACAACAACACACTCAGGAGGGACAAGTACTTCTGGATCGCAAATCACCCTGTCGCCAGCAGTTAGCCATCACTACCTCGCTCCTGGGACCTATCAAATTATTACAACAGTTTACAATCCGCAAAACCAAACAACCGCGAATAACCTATTGACGGTTGTTATAGGTGGATGTTCCATTCAATTGTATTCATTCGTGGGTGTTGATTGTGACGGAGATGGGGTTGCCGAGCAAACCATTACTACACCTGTTCCAGCGACAATCATGCACATGTGGTCAGGCTCTTCACAAAACATTACATTGTTCAACGGAATGAATACCGTGACGGGAATGCCATCTGGAAATTTAATCGTGACTATCGATCAAGATTGGCTTTCACAAAACGGATATGCCGTAAGTCCTAATTCATTCAGCCAATTCTACTCTCAAGGATACAGTGTTTACACCATTTCATTCACACTGAATTGTGTTAATACACCTTCATGTACTACATCTATTATTCAGTCTTTGACACCGAATAATATTCTCATTTATTCGGCCACTTCTGGATCAGCCATTACAGGCTATTCTTGGTTAGTCACGCCATACGACAGCAATGGACTAGAGCTGGGATCGGGACAATTTTCTACTCAGGCGAATGCATACTTGACGAACACCTTCGGAGTAAACTACGTTGTGGCTTGTTTGACTGCAACGTTCAACGATGGTTGCGTGTTTGATACATGCATGACCTTC
>CAMDFE010000096.1 GCA_945897395.1 Chryseobacterium gleum
CTTCGCAAACCCCAACAATGGCTATTTGCCTTTCATTCAAATCGTTTTCATCGTCGAAATAAAAACGCGTTTGAGCACCAATCGTATTGTTCGCAAAAAAGCGATTTGAGCTATCGTGAAATAGGCTCGGAGAGAGAAATACTGACAAATCCATGAGTACGAAACTACATGGATGAGTCAATCAATTTCCAATCTCTAAAAAATCATTTCAACAAAGTAATGTGATGATTCACATTTATTTCTTGGGTGATTTTTTCGCAGCGACCTTTTTAGCTGGAGCTTTCTTTGCAGCAGCCTTCTTCGCAGGTGCCTTTTTAGCCGGAGCTTTTTTCGGCGCAGGCTTTCTCGAGGCTGCTTTTTTCGTTGCCTGCTCCATTTGCTCTTCCATTATCTGTTGAGCATCTGGCCAAGAAATATCATCGGCCTTAGCGCCTTTCGGAAGTTTGAAATTCAAATTTCCAGATTTCAAATAGGCTCCAAAACGACCATTGATAATTTGAACATTTTCATCTTCCGCAAACGTTTTCAAAAGATTTGCATTCACACCGTTGATTTTATCATCAACCAGTTTGATTGCTCTTTCCAAATCAATGGTGAACGGGTCATCTCCTTCCTTCACACGAAGAGAAGCATAGGTCGATTTAAATTTCACGTACGGACCGAAACGTCCGATGCCCACAACAATTTTTTCTCCGTTCCACTCGCCAAGGTTACGCGGCATCTTGAATAAATCCAAAGCTTCCTCTAGAGTTATGGTATTGATACTTTGCCCCGGACGAAGCGACGCAAATTTCTTCTCCTCTTCTTCAGCCGTTCCCAACTGAATCATTGGACCGAATCTTCCAATACGCGCAATGATCGGTTTTCCCGTTGCTGGATCATCTCCAAGAAAACGCTCACCGGAAGCCCTAGCAGCTTCGTTCATTGTCTTCGTTACATTTGCATGGAACGGATCGTAGAACGCGCGAAGCATTTTCTTCCATTCCAACTTTCCTTCAGCAATAATATCGAACTCTTCCTCAACTTTCGCTGTGAATGTAGGGTCAAGAATGGACACGAAGTTTTCCACCAAGAAGTCATTCACTACACGTCCAATGTCGGTTGGAAACAACTTCGATCGTTCCGCTCCAGTATTCTCCGTTTTCGTTTCCGAAGTAATGCTCTTATTGGTTAAGGTATGCACTGCAAATGAACGCGCTTTTCCTTCCAAGTCTTGCTTCACCACATAGGTACGGGCTTGTATCGTGTTAATTGTTGAAGCGTAGGTTGAAGGTCTTCCAATACCCAACTCCTCCATTCTCTTCACCAAACTTGCTTCACTGAATCGCGCCGGTTTCTGCGTGAATTTTTCCTGGGCAACCATATTTCTCAGGTCCAGCATTTGCCCTTCGTGCAATGGAGGTAGAACACCACTTTCGTCAGACTCTTCGTCATCTGTTCCTTCAGCATATACTTTCAAGAAACCGTGGAATTTAACAACTTGTCCTTTCGCAACCAGGGTTTCACTTCTTGTTGAAATGTTCACATGTGCGGTTGTGTTCTCCAGCTGAGCGTCTGCCATTTGACTTGCCAATGTTCTCTTCCAAATTAATTCGTAAAGTCTTTTTTCGTTGGTGTCTCCGTCAATGGCTTTAACCGCCATATTGGTTGGACGAATGGCTTCGTGCGCTTCCTGCGCACCTTTTTTCGATTTAAACACTCTTGGAAAAGCATACTCCTTTCCATAACTCAATTCAATCTCATTCTTCGCAGCATCCCTTGCGAAATCTGACAAATTCACGCTGTCAGTTCGCATATATGTAATTTTTCCGCTCTCATATAATTTCTGTGCAACAGTCATGGTTGCCTTCACGCTCATTCCCAATTTTCTTCCTGCTTCTTGCTGAAGTGTGGAGGTTGTAAAGGGCGCTGCTGGGGACCGTGTTCCAGGCTTCATCTCTAAAGAAGCAATCGCAAATTCTGCTTCTTTGCAATCTTCTAAGAATGACTGAGCAGCAGTTCCATCAGAAATTTTCCCATTATAATCTGCCTTCAATACTGCATCTGGCAAATTGAAGGTAGCACGAATTCCGAAATAAGCAGAGGCGTTGAAGGCTTCAATCTCGCGCTCTCTTTCTACAATTAATCTAACGGTGACACTTTGTACACGACCGGCACTCAAAGACGGGCCAACCTTTCTCCACAAGACCGGTGAAAGTTCAAATCCTACTATTCTATCTAATATTCTTCTTGCTTGCTGTGCATTCACCAAGTCCATATCTATGGTTCTTGGTTTTTCCATTGCCGCTAGGATTGCACTTTTTGTTATTTCGGAAAAAACAATGCGTTTGGTTTTACTCTCATCGATTTTCATCGCTTCCAACAAATGCCCAGAAATAGCCTCTCCCTCGCGGTCCTCATCCGTCGCTAACCAAACAAACTTATTGTCCTTAATTGCCTCTTTCGCCAATTTCTTTAGCTCATTCACCACTTTTTCAGAATCTGGATAAACAACGTAAGTCACATCGAAATTTCCGTCAGCACTAACTGCGAAATTATTCTTTGGCAAATCACGAACGTGACCAATACTCGCCTTCACAACGTAGTCAGTTCCTAGGTATCCTTCGATGGTTTTCGCCTTTGCAGGGGACTCTACTATAACAAGATTTTTAGCCATATTTCGTTTTTGAATTGCGGCAAAGGTATATGCATTTATCCGTTAGTATCCAAATTGGTTATGCGATTATATATGCTATTTCTATAGAAATAGATTATTTTTGCACACTAATCAAAACAGCCAGACACTGTGGAAGAAAAACAAATTGACGAGACAAGACAGGGGGAATTTTTGGAAATTTCGACTCCCATAAATACGAATAAGCCGCAAAAAAAACTCTTGCTCGAGAGTTACGGTTGCCAAATGAATTTTGCTGACTCTGAGATTATAGCCTCTATTATGGCGCAAGAAGGATTCACCACCACACGCGATGTTGAAGAGGCCGATTTAGTGCTCCTAAACACTTGCGCCATTCGCGATAACGCAGAACAACGCATTCGCGGAAGACTCGAATTTTTGAATTCAGTAAAAAAACGCAAACCTGCAATGATGGTAGGCGTGCTCGGTTGTATGGCCGAACGTTTGCGCGAACAACTTCTCGAAGAAGAAAAGCTGGTCGACATGGTTGTTGGTCCAGATGCCTACCGTGATTTACCTCGACTAGTTTCACAAGCGGAACACGGAAGCAAAGCCGTAAACGTTTTGCTTAGCCGTGAAGAAACCTATGGTGAAATTACTCCGGTTCGCTTGGACAGCAATGGTGTAACTGCATACATCTCCATTATGCGCGGATGCGATAACATGTGTTCCTTTTGTGTAGTTCCTTTTACACGCGGAAGAGAGCGCAGCCGTGATCCGAAAAGCATTGTTGAAGAAGCCACCGATCTTTTCAATCGTGGCTACCGAGAGGTCACCCTTCTTGGTCAAAATGTAGACAGTTACAAATGGAATATCACAGCGAAAGGAGAGATTATTGACGCCAATGAACCAACCGTGAACTTCGCTCAATTACTTGCGTCTGTTGCTGAAGTGAGCCCGAAGCTCAGATTGCGCTTTTCAACCAGCCATCCGAAAGACATGACCGACGAAGTTCTTATAACTATGTCGAGATATGAGAATATTTGCGATTACATTCATTTACCGGTTCAAAGTGGAAATTCAGTTGTGCTCAAACGTATGAATCGCGGATACACCCGCGAGTGGTACCTCGATCGCATTGCGGCCATTCGCAAGTATATGCCTGAATGTGCAATTAGCACAGACGTGATTGCTGGGTTCTGCGATGAGACCAATGAGGAGCATGCAGATACGCTTTCTCTTATGGCGGAAATTAAATATGACATGGCCTACATGTATAAATATTCCGAAAGACCTCGCACCCTAGCCGAAAGAAAATTCGAAGACAATATTTCGGAAGAAGTGAAAAGTCAGCGCCTGAATGAAATCATAGCCATGCACATGTCCTGCGTTACCGAACGAACAGCTGCCCATGTTGGCAAGCGACATAAAGTCTTAGTTGAAGGTGTTTCTAAAAAATCCCAAGAGCATTATTACGGACGCAACGGACAGAACGTTGTGGTGGTTTTTCCGAAAAATGAAGCGAAAATGGGTCAATATGTATGGGTAAACGCTCTTTCTTCTACCGCAGTGACGTTAATTGGAGAAATCGACACTTACATCGATTGATTATTTAACATGACAGAATGTCATCTTGAACTACCTTTGTTTAGTTCTTGACTAATCGGCAATTATGGAAATTCAATCAGTAAAAACACGCTATGGAATTATTGGCAATGCCCCTGCGCTTAATCGCGCACTGGATATTGCCATGCAAGTTGCGGCGACCAACATGTCGGTTTTAATCACCGGCGAAAGCGGTGTTGGAAAAGAAAGCATCCCGAAAATTATTCACCACCTCAGTTCTAGAAAGCACGGTCCATACATAGCCGTTAACTGCGGTGCTATTCCCGAAGGAACTATTGACAGTGAATTATTCGGACACGAGAAAGGATCTTTTACGGGAGCTCATGAAAGTCGAAAAGGATATTTTGAAGAAGCCAATGACGGGACTATTTTTCTCGACGAAGTTGCAGAACTTCCCTTGGGCACTCAAGTTCGGTTGTTGCGTGTTTTAGAAACAGGCGAATTCATTCGCGTGGGTTCTTCTAAGGTTCAAAAAACGAATGTGCGTGTCGTTGCGGCAACCAACGTAAATTTCGCGCAAGCTATTCAAAACGGGAAATTCCGAGACGACCTTTATTACAGATTGAATCAAGTTCCGATTTTCATGCCCTCGCTCCGTGAACGTGGAGCCGATATTGAACTGTTGTTCAAAAAATTCGCAACAGATTTTGCTGAACGTTATCGCATCCCTGTTCTTCAACTCACTGACGCTGGAGTGAACGCCCTTAGAGAGTAACGCTGGCCTGGAAATATCCGTCAACTTAAAAACATTACGGAACAAATTAGTATTCTCGAAACAGAACGTGTCGTTTCTCCCGAATTGCTCATACGCTACCTTCCGCAGGACATGGCAACGAACAAGCCTGTATTCATGGGCGGTAAGGGTGGAAACGATTATAGCGAAAGAGAAATATTATACAAGGTTTTGTTCGACATGCGCAACGATTTGACCGACCTCAAAAAGCTCGTCCTTGGTGTGATTCAAAACGAGAGTGGTTTTGATAACTCCGATGAAAACGAAGCCTTATTTCAAAAAGTTTTTGAATCCGATGAGCATAAAAATTCAGACTTGCCCGTTCGCATGACTCCTCAAAGTAATATCATACATTTGGGAAGTGGAAATAGCAGCGAAGAAGAAGAAGTTGAAGAATCACTTTCATTGAGTCAAACAGAAAAAGACTTGATCAAAAAAGCGCTTCAGAAGCACAGAAACCGACGTAAATATGCCGCGCAAGAACTTGGAATTTCAGAACGCACGTTGTACAGAAAAATTAAAGAATACGATTTAGGTAAATGAAAAAATCTACCGTTGGACTGCTGCTTGTAATGCTTCTTTTCGCTTCCTGCGAGATAAGATATTCCTTTAGTGGCGGTCAATTCAGCGGAGCAAAGACTTTTTCCGTGTCTTATTTGAAACCGCAAACAGCGCTTGCCTCTCCGACCTACTCTCAAAGATTAACAGAGAATTTCAAAGACGTGATGCTTTCGCAAAGTCCACTTTCCTTGAGTGAGACAAATGGCGACTTGCAATTTGAAGGAAGTGTTACAAATTACGTGGTTGCACCAATGGCTATTCAAAGCAACGAAACGGCTTCATTGACAAGACTCTCCATTACAGTTAAAATAAAATACACGAATACATTAGAGCCTGATTTGAATTTTGAGAAATCATTCACGAAATTCGCAGACTTCGCGGCAACTGAAAGTTTATTCGCTGTTCAAGAAGATCTGTGGAAGCAGATCAACGATCAGCTCGCTCAAGAAATATATAACGCTAGTGTAGGCAATTGGTAATGGAAAACACACAATTCAATGAGCTCTTGAAGTCGCCACATTTGCTGGCTTCTATGCCTATTGAAGAACTGGAAGACCTTACTAAAAACTATCCTTGGTTCAGTTTAGCGCATTCGTATTTAGCGAAAGCATATCAGGAAAACAAAAGTCACAAGACTTCCGGACAGATCGCCCTAGCCTCTACCCTTCATTCCAATAGAACATGGCTTTACGGTTTTTTGAAAGAGCCCATTCTTCAGAAGCAAACCCAGACTGAAATTGCCGATACCCTTCCAACCGAAACAATTACAGAGACCGTTGTTGAAGTTACTCCAAGCG
>CAMDFE010000097.1 GCA_945897395.1 Chryseobacterium gleum
CAATGTGCTGTAGAAACTGCTGCAGTAGCTGTACATGGTCGAAGGAGCAGATAACGCATTGTAGGGTTCTTCTCCTGCAACAGCTGACAAACATCCTTCGTTAATGTATCCATCACAATTATCATCTACTGCATTGAAACAACTTTCAGAAACTCCCGGATTAATCAATGATTGTGAGTCGTTGCAATCACCCGTCACTAATGAATATCCTGAAGCCGGAGCAGAACAAAAATTCGCAGTTGCCGAAGTACCGTACCCATCACCGTCGGCATCTACATAATAAACCGTGCTTGTGTTAATGATTAACGAAAGTATTTCGGTATGACAACCACTAACAACTGAATAGGTTCCACTCGTTGTGTAAACCAATCCACTCACACTCCATGTGTAAGAATCACAAGCCGTTGCATTTGTTGTATTGCTTGAAATAGGTGTAATCGTAAGCGCTAAAATTTCGGTGTGACATCCTGAAACAACAGAATACGTTCCGCCCGTGGTATAAGTCTGGGCATTCAAAGGCCAAGTGTAAGAACCACAAGCCGAAACCGTTGAAGTGTTCGAAGAACTTGCGGAAATCGTAAGATTCAAAATTTCCGTTTGACAACCACTCACTGAAGTGTATGTTCCACTTGTCGTGTAGGTGATTCCATTTACAGACCAAACATAAGAATCACATGCCGTGATCGTTGTTGAATTAGATGAACTCGATGTAATTGATAGCACTAAAATTTCTGTGTGACATCCTGTTACAGAAGTATACGTTCCTCCCGTTGTATAGGTTTGTCCATTCACACTCCAGGTATAGGAACTGCAGGCATTCACTGTTGTTGTGTTTGAGGAATTCGCTGTAATTGTCAAAGAGAGTATTTCTGTATGACAACCACTTACTACCGAATAGGTGCCGCTGGTTGTATAGGTTTGTCCATTTACTGCCCACGTATAAGATCCGCAAGCACTCGCCGTTGTTGTATTCGAAGTACTTGCAGTAATCGTTAAGCTCAAGATTTCGGTGTTACAGCCAGTCGTAACTGAATAAGATCCCGAAGAGGAATAGGTTAATCCACTTACGCTCCATGTATATGAATCACAAGCGCCGACTGTTGTAGTATTCGAAGTGGATAATCCTTCATCAATGGAAGAGTTGCAATTATCATCTAGACCATTGCACACCTCTGAAACACCCACGTGAATTGCCGCATTCGAGTCGTTGCAATCTCCTGAGATTCCTACGGTGTTGGTATAACCCGGTCCTGGATTCGTGCACGCTGTTGTTTGCGAAACAAAATATCCATCGGTGTCTGCATCTAAATACCACGTGGATGCAGCAACACAGGTCCCGTCATTAATGGTTGCGTTCGCGTTGTAATTACACGCTGTAACTAACGTGCATCCCGGAATTCCACAAGAGTGTCCCACTACTATCAAAGAAGAAAAACTCGGCGTTCCACCGCATGAAATAAATTGAAGTCTGTAATACGACTGTGTGGAATGTGTTGTAGTCAATGTCGAAGAGGTAGCGCCAGAAATATTTGTCCAACTTGTTCCATTCAAACTCGATTGCCAATTCAACGTCATTCCAGTTAACGATCCTGAATAGTTTGTTGAAAGCGTAAATGTTTCCGGATTACAAACTGTAGGGGCGCTGGTTGAAGTTGTTACCCCTGTTGGCGATGTTGTTCCAATTACATTCACAACTGCAGTAGCTGGAGAAGTTCCGTTCGAACAACCCGTAAGGGTGTTCGTGTATTGCAGGCTATAAGTGGTTGAAACCAACGGCGTAACTGTTTGAGAAAACAAGTTGTAGCCACTTGCGATTTGTGTATTTCCAGATCCGGAATTTTGATTCCAAGTCGTTAAGAAATTCGTTGGTGGAAAAAGCCGCCATGCTTGACCCGAAGTAATTGAATTCGTAAAATAATCTAGTCCGGTCGGAGAAACTCCAATAGTCTTGGATCCATTTTGAACACCCACTGAATTGGGTCCAGACTGAAGATTATTATCAATGAATACATCCACAATTCCTAACGTTTCATACAAGACCACTCGAGCGGAAAATGTTGGTGAAGAAGCAGAACAACACGCATTCACATCTTTGTAATACAAGACAAATCTTCTGTTCGGAGCATACCCTTCAGTCCAATAATAAATATCACTTGTTGCAGAACCATTCGTCTCATTTCCGAAATAATGATCGCCCGCCATTACCGCAATCATATTTCCTGGATTGTTGGTGTTCGGAAAAGTTCCTCCCAAATTACTGAACGCATTCTGGCCCATTTGCCCAGGTGTTGTTCCATACCCGAGTACCGGTCCGAAAACTAAAAATCCATTTGTGCTAACAGCAAGACTCGCATAATTGTTTCCAAAGAAACTAAATGAAAATCCAACGGGTACGTTGTCCCATCCGCCATTATCTAAATTTCCTCCACTCACTGGAACCGATGAAACACCGTTGGTACAGAGTGTCGCAGCCGTTGCCGGAACAGTCCTCGCAACATAATTTCTTGAAGCAAAAACATAATTGCTTGCGCTAAGTCCACTGTTTATTACTGCCGATGTTCCAACACAAACGGGCGATGTGGTGACCTGCATATTCGCCTGTGTCAAGGGGTAAACCCCCACACTCAAGTAGCCATATGAAACGCACCCATTGTATATTCCAGAACCTAGACCGGTAACTTTAAATTCAGACGTTTCTGAGATGGTACAGTTCAAAGTATAACCACTGGTTGAAACATCTGTAACACTCGGTGTTTGAACTTCCCAAGTGTATGTAATATCTGGATCAATAGATGAATTCGCAATAAGGCTAATGGCACCGCCGGTTTCGCAAAAAAGTGGTGTTGAAGAATTAATCACTACGGTGGGTGGGCCAACCGTAATGCTCGCCTGTGAGGAACATCCTGCAGCATTTGTTCCGGTCACAGTGTATGTTGTTAAAGTGGAAGCCGTCGAGCTAACAACCGCCCCAATAGTGCTGTTCAGCGTTGGAGATGCATTCCAAACATAGGTTGTTGCGCCTGCTGCAGTGAGTGTTCCACTTCCACAAAATACACCGCTGTTAGATGCTGTTACCGTCACTGTCGGATTCGTACTAACCGTTGCGCTAATCGAAGAAGAGGTTACGGAAAGACCCGCACAAGTAATAATACATCTGTACAATTGTGTTACGGCGTTCACACCAGTGGTATAAACACTTGCGGTGGCGCCTGAAACAGGGCTCCACGAAGTTCCACCATTCGTAGACGTTTGCCACTGATACGTGTATTCACTTATTACTCCTGGGACAATCGTTAAAACGAAAACACCCGTCCCACATTGCACAGTAGGGTTCGCCGTAAGCGAGCTCACTGTTGGCGTTCCCGAACAAGCTGCTAATGCGAATTCATCGGCGCCAATATCCGGACTTGCACCCCGTGCTGTATTGTCGTAGTCCACGGTAACTCCAGTCCCTGTTGCCCCAGTTCCACTGAACGGAATAATTCCTGAATTCAGAACATTCAAGTGCAAATCGGTTGAAGAAATAAAAGGCGGATTAACAGAAATTCCATTCAAATCTTTTCCGGTATTTGTTTTCCATGTTGAAAGGGAAGCGGCGTTGCTTCCGTTGTAATATCCTACACTTCCTGAAGGAATATAATAGTTGTTATTGTTTACACTAGCCCCTGAAATATTCGTTGTGGCTGAAGTGTACAATCCATAAGCGTTTGAACTGGCAATGGAGTTGACAAGAATATTATTTCTAAAAGAAGTAAGCGTAATCAAAGCAGAATTCAGCGTAACGCAAGAAGAGAAAGGAGGGGCAACAGTTCCAGAGCTACTAGCTGTTGAAAGTCCTATGGTATTGTGATCAATGGCATAGCCAGTAAATCCAACAGAACTATAAATTCCGTGCGAGGCGTATTGACTCACAGTTGTCGAAAAATTCGCAGCAACGACATCGCGAATGATATTATTTTGAATGAACCCTGAGCTGTTTCCTGTTGCACTTGAAATATAAACTCCTATGGCAGCCCAACCCGATGTATTCGATTGTTGAAGATCGTGAATGTTATTTCGAATTACACGAATTCCAAAATTATTCGCTGCGATTTCTATTCCATAAACATTCGCAGAATAGCCCGTTCCGGTGTATTCGCCTCCGCGAATATCGTTGCCTTCTAGGAGCGCAGATCCTGTAGCGGTAGATGTGTTCGAAACATAGATTCCTCGCTGACCAATGTTCTCCCCTGCCGTTGCCGATCCTATGGTATTGTTTCGGATAATTAATCCAGTATTCGGATAACTCACCGATGCGCCATTGGCATAAATTCCAACATAACACCTTCGAATTTCATTGTTTTCCAAAAGCGTGTTCAAGCTTGAATAAGCACCTGTTGTCATCGTTGTTGTGCTGTAATTCGAAAGATTAATCCCATAAGACGCAACAACAGATAAACCACTGTTTCTGCTTCCAACTAAAATGCAATTTTTTACAGTGACATTGTTCGCTCCATTCGTTCCAGAAACATTGCCAGATGACAAACGAATGCATGCAACAATGCTGGAAGACAGCGCGCTTTGAATAGTTAAGTTTCTTGTGCCAGAAGTTGCAGGATCATCTCCATCTATGGTCACATTATCGGCACCGTTCAATTCAATAATTCCTCGGTTCGTAGTTGGTGAAGCGGCAGAGTTAATGGTGAAGTTTCCGCCAGATGGCCTTACAACAATGGATGTATAATTACTTGGTGAGGCAGATTGAAGTAAGGTGGTTGCCGAGGCAGGTTCGGTGGTGTTTCCAACAATTGAAATAGTTATTGCACCTTGATGTGTTCCTGCATTAACCGCTGCGAATGCGTTGCTCAAATTTGTATAGGTCGTAGGACCCGCTGTTCCTGCGGTAGCTGTTACACTTACTTGCGCAAAAACACTTGCAGTCAAACAACTCAAAAAAGCAACTAAAAATAATTTCTTCATTTCACCCATTCTATTTCACACGTTGAGATTTTCTCAAAGGTAATTCAATCTTCACCTGAACGAATCCATTTTAGAATTACGTTTTTGTAATACAAAAAAGCCAACCCGAAGGCTGACTTTTCCATTCTAACGAAACCTAATCAATTACTGCTCGACCATGAATCGAACACTTCTCCTTACATCTTCATTTGTGACTTCCAATATGTATAGGCCATTTGACAATTCTTTATTAAAGTTCAATTCTGTTTGAAGCGTGCCGTCTACAACATAGCGCTTGCTCTCGATCTTTCTTCCCAATGCGTCGTATACTTTCACTTGAACATTGTCTGAAGTTATTCCCGACAAGCTCAACGTCAATCCATCACCATGCGTCGGATTCGGAAATACGGACAACTCCATCTCTTGCATCGCATCTTTCTCCGAATCTTGCGAAGCATCTTCCATCGGATCTATGACCATCCCCGCACTTCCAATAATACACATATACGTCACAGGTCCCCATTGGTAGTTCGTGCCTGTGTAAGTGTATATCGGTGAGGTTTGAACTGCATACGTCTTCCCGTATTGAAGGGCGGTTACATTGGTTAATGTTAAATAGTTCGAAGCCGCTCCGCGGTTCTGCTCTATCGGCAATCCCACTGTTTGAAGGTTCAGCGGATTCACTTCCGTAAATCTCCAACGCCAGTTCGTTACACCGCAAACCCATGGCAACGATGCAACAACAGCTCCTCTGTAGCGTGGACCCGATGCACACTGATCGCTCGTGCGAAGTGAAGTCAATGGGTTAGCTGAAATTGTAATCGTAGTTGGCGTAGACGCCGGCATCTCTAACACTTCGTTCACGCCTGCGCCGTTCGGTATCGTGTAAATGGTCGTCACCAAAACATTGTACATACATCCTGCTGGTAGCATTGGTGTTACACTTGAGATGGTTAAGTAATCACTCGTCTGTGTCTTGGTATAAACCTGTCCGGCTGCAATGCCCGTTAAGCCTGTCCAAGTATATCTATACTGAACACCCGTTCCACCGCAATACGCCGCTTTGAAGACGTTACACATTCCTAAGGTGCTTGGCCATGACGCGCTTGTTCCGCTGTCTGATCCGCCAGCACGAAGGTGACGAATACAGCCAGAGAACTGTCCGCCTGCCTGAGCATTGCTGTTGTAGTTACGAATACCCACGCGATAGGTTGCGCCAAGCGTTAAGCCCGTCTTAGTAAGCACTTCAGTGCCTATACCTACAACGCTGTTTTCAACGTCAATTAGGTTACCGTTCGCATCTTGAAGTTCAATCACGATATCGTTCGCGTTACTTCCAAT
>CAMDFE010000098.1 GCA_945897395.1 Chryseobacterium gleum
CTACGTCAAGTGTAGATGCGAGCGCGAAAATATTTAGCTCGGAAGATGGTCGTGAATTAAGAACTTTAGAGCCCTATCGAAGAGGTTATATAAACTCCGTTTCATTTAGTCCCGATAGTCGATTCGTTCTTACAGCTGGCGGATTCGAGGATTTTTCTACAAGATTGTTTGAAGTTTCTACAGGTAAAGAAATCAGAACTTGGTCACACAGTAAAGGTGAAATTTATTCCTCAGAATTCAGATCTGATGGAAAAATGATAATCACATCAGGTAGCGATAAGACTGCGCACATCAATAGTATTTCAAGTGATGAAGTTATTCATGTTCTTTCCGGGAATTCCGTTGGTATAAATAATATGGCGATTAGTCCTGATGGAAAATTTGTTCTATCTGTAATTGATGATAGTGAATTACGACTGTTTGAAATTGAATCAGGTAAAGAAGTCAAACTTGGATTTGAAAATTTCGATCCAATAGATGCAGGATTCAGTCGAGATGGAAAGTATGTTCTATTAGTCTACGAAGGTATTATTCGGGTTTTTGAATTATCTACAGGGAATGAAATGCCTAGTATTTATACGTATACTGATAATATTGATCCAGGTTCTTTTGATGGAAATGGATTTCTAGTTGTCCGAGCTGCGGCAAACCATACGGCAGGAATTTATAATATACAGAGCGGAGAGGAAGTGGGTTATGTTGAGCATGGTTTTGCGTTTTATATGAATTCATGTGTATTCAGTTCAAGCGGAGATCGAATCATAACGACAGGTGCTTTTGATTCAATACCTAAAGTTTTTGATGCTTCATCAGGGGAATTACTTTTTGAAATTACCGGACACTCACAAACTGTTAATTACGCGACATTTAGTTCGAATGGTCAGTCTATTTTAACATGCAGCGATGATGGTTTGGTTAGATTGTTTGATTCAGAAAAGGCCAATCTTATTCGGGTTTTTGAAGGTCATCGTTCAAAGGTTTATTGCGCAATTTTTAGTTCTAATGGAGATTTAATTCTATCTCGAAGTAGAGACGAAGTCCGGTTGTGGGATGCAAAAACTGGTCAGTTATTAAAAGTATTTAAAGGTCACAAAAGGAACATAATCGATGCGCAATTTGTCTTGAATGGAGAATTCATTTTAACCACCGCCGCCGACCACAAAACCATCCTTTGGGATGTTGAATCCGGAAAGATTTTATACACCCGACTTCAATTGGAAAATAACGATTGGTTAGTCTACGATGAAGATTATCGGTTCGATGGATCTCCTGGCGCAATTGAAAAACTGTACTTCACTTGTGGATTAGAGATAATTGAATTGGGACAAATGAAGGACGCGCTGTATGTTCCCGGATTAGCGGAGAAGATTGTAAATAGGGAAGATATTAACTATCCAAAACTGAGTGAAATCGATATCTGTGGCGCACTTCCGATTATTGAAAAAACCGAAGAGAATCAAGGCGGATGGAAATTTCAACTTGAACAAAGAAGATGGCCTATCGTTCGAGTAGATGTGAAAGTAGATGGAAAGACAGTGAAGTCCATTCCTTCGAACCAATTGAAATTCGAAAATGGAATAGTGGAAATTTCGCTGAGCTTATCCGAGATGCAACACTTTTTTGTGGGTGGGAAAGAGAATGTTATTTCCATTTCTGCGGTCACTGCGCAGAATGGTTCAGAGATAAAATCAAGAGGGATAGATGTGTTATTCTTTGCCGAAGAACCGAAAGATCCACCGCGCATGTTCATGCTCATGATTGGTGTAAGCGATTACAAAGACGATGCACTCGATTTAGTTTTTCCGGCCCACGACGCGCGTTCACTCGGCAATGCATTGGAACTTTCAGCCAATAAATTATTGGGTGAAGCAAACGTTGAAATGTATCATGTTCAATCGAAAACAAAAGAAAACACAGTCTACACAACTCCCGAAAGGGAAGGAGTAATGAAGGCACTTGCAGACATTGGATCAAAGGCGAAAGCGAATGACGTATTGTTCATTTTCTTCGCTGGACATGGAGTTATGCAAGGACAATCCGACAAGTCATTCACCTTTCTTACGGCCGATGCTTCTCAAATGAATCAAATCGGAATTAGCACCACAGACCTCATCAGTTGGCTCAGTCCAGAAGGGCCGTTCAAGATGTTGCCGAACAAAACCATTCTCGTTTACGACGCCTGTAACAGCGGACAAGCAGCCAAAGAACTTATAGCAGCCTTGGCTCGGAACGACGATGATACGGAACGTTTGCGACAAATTGAAGAGCTTGGAGATAAGTCAGGTTTATTTATTCTTTCCGCTTCGGCACCCAACAAACCAGCCTACGAACTTCCGCAATTGGGTCAAGGTCTTCTGACATATTCGTTGCTCTATACCTTGAAAAACAATCCGAACATCATTGATCAAGGTCAAGATGGAAAAGGATATTTGAATCTTCAGAAGTGGTTCCTCGAATCTGAAAGAGAACAGAATCAGCGGGTCTTGTCTTTAGGATTGAAACAAGAAGCACAGCCATACGGAACCGGTAATATTAAGCTTGGCGTTGTCGACGATGAAGTTCGAAATGCGATACAACTCATGGACGAAAAGCCTCTCGTTTTCTGCGGTAACGCACGCGATGAAAACGATGAAGATCCGCTAGAATTGAAACGCTCTGTCAACGATTATTTCGAAAATGCCCTAGTCCGTGGACTCACATCATCACTGGCATTCGTTGCCGCCGAAACTCCCAATGCTAACGTAATTAAGCTGATCTACAACATCGAAGAAAATCAAGTAATCTGCAGAGTTTTATTCTTCATGAATAAAATCAAAATGAAAGAGATTACTATCAACGCTTCGTCAGAAAACATTCTATCTAAACTAGTAGAAACAATCTCTTCAACCTTAGAAAATTAATTAAACCTCCCGAAGGGTTATCCGACTTCGTCGGTCATCACAACTTGTTGTGTCATCATCGCTATGCGATGTCATCACAACGTGTTGTGTCATCACGATGTGTAAACAGCGTGTAAGGCACCATCATCGCCACTGCGAAATCCCACATGTGCATGAAGATTCCAATATACAGGTGAATTGAAACACCAACGATTACAGCAAACTTCCGAGTCTTTTTCCAGTTAATGATAATTGGAAAGGTGAATTGAAAAAGCATAATGATGTATGCGAAAATCACCGTAATGAAATAGGGCATAACATGAGCAACGTCTCGAATTGTCTCATTGCTGAACCAATCACTCACGAAAGTCTGATAAATAGCTTCCCCAGACAACCACTGCCAACTGGTGAGTTTGTACAAAGCCGTGTAGAAATAAATGAGTCCAACTTGAATACCCGCTGCAAGCAAACTCAATCGCGATAAAAATGCCCAAAAGGGTTTAATTGCTTTCGATGAATAGGGTATGCAGTAGAACATCAAAAGCATCATATAAACGTACCCCGCATTCATAGCGTTTATTCCAGCATAGTAAATCCATAAGGCGGAAAGCCACGCTGCTGCGCGGAAGAAGAAGACTCCTCTGAAATGAAAAATCGAGAAAAAGGAAACCACCAAGTGCACAATGAAGACCGACTTGAACCATTTCAAATTATACATTAACGCATACACCAAATTGTTCAGTCGCGTATCATCAGCTCCATAGCGAATACACACGCTGTCTTCACCCCAAATCAACCACACCGAATGCCAGTTCCAGAAGGCGAAGAACACAAACCACGCGTAGACCAAACTCACGAAAGTGCGCTCGTTCCAAGAGGACGAATAGGGGACAAATAACCCTTCAACATATTTATCTATCCGCGCTTTCATTTGTCTATTTCAACCAATACTTTACTGAATTCAAACACATCGTTTTTCTGCTCACCGTTCAACGGATGGAAATGATAGACCAAGCGAATCTGCATGGAATCGATGTAGGCATGCGAATGGGTGAGCTTGCGCTTGGCCCGTTCAAGGCGTTGACAGAAATATACGGATCTACCAAAATCAGTAGATTGTTCAATGCGTTCAAGCTGACGAACACCGTCTTTCCAATAAAGATTGTTAATGATTTGATTGTTCAAGTTAGCCGTAGAAAATTCCTCGAATTGACGAAGTTTGCTGTCGACACCATATTCATACAACTTTCCAATTTCCTGAAACGATGTCCACTGTCCGCCTTCGTGGTAGCGGACTTCAAGAAAATCATCGAATTCAGCCATAGGCACGAATAAGCTATATCCCTGATGAAAAAAGGGGAATCCGTATCTGATAGCGATCGACTCCACCAATGGAATATCGTAATGTCTTCGAAAGGCGTAAAGAGCGCTCAACGAAAAATGCAACCCGAGAAGGAAAAAGGCTGTGCCGACAAGAATATATTTCGTTGATTTTTTCATGCGTCCGCAAGTTAGAAAGAACGCAAAAGCGAACTACATTTGAAGTGAAAATAAAGCGTATGAAAAATATCATTCCATTTAGTGATAAGACTTGGGTTGAAGGTGCCGAAAATACTGAGTTCCCGATACAAAATCTTCCTTTCGGAATTTTCTCTACTGGAAGAGGAGATTTTCGAGTAGGTGTAGCCATTGGAAATTACGTCTTAGATATTTTTCGAGTTTTTCAGCAGAATCATATCTCTGCTCTGCCTTTCGGTTCGGAAGAATACCGGTCGCATTCATTAAATAAAATGATGAAGCATGGCAAAAAAGCCTGCTCTGCTTTGCGAATGAGACTTGCAGATTTACTGAATGCTAATCAAGATGCTATCGTGAAAAGCGAACTTCGCTCATGCCTTATAAAAATGAGTGAAGTGCAAATGCACCTTCCAGTTGAAATTGGAGATTACACAGATTTTTATAGCAGCATGGATCATGCGCGCAATGTTGGAACCATGTTCCGCGATCCGGAGAAAGCCTTGCTTCCAAACTGGAAACACTTGCCTGTCGGTTATCACGGAAGAGCTTCGAGCATTGTGGTTGACGGAACAGCAGTGACGCGTCCATGCGGACAAGTGAACGTTTCAGATGAAACACAACCAACTTACGGACCAACGAAACAACTCGATTTCGAATTGGAAATGGCATTCGTGACATTCGACGGAAAGCCAATGGGTGAGCGCATTTCAACGCAAGAGGCGGACGATTATATTTTCGGACTTATGCTCTTCAACGACTGGAGCGCACGTGATATTCAACGTTGGGAATATGTGCCACTTGGCCCTTTCTTGGCGAAGAATTTCGCTTCAACGGTTTCACCGTGGATAGTGACATTGGAAGCACTAGAACAATTCAGAACCTTGGGCCCATTGCAGGAACCAGAGGTTCTTCCATATTTACAATACAACGGAATTAAGAATATAAATATCAATCTTCAGGTTGAAATTGAAGCCGAATCAGGCGTGAAGCAAGTCGTTTCAAATAGCAATTTCAAACACATGTATTGGAACATGAACCAACAATTGGCGCACCATACCGTTGGCGGATGTAACATTCGTTGCGGCGACATGATGGCCAGTGGAACCATTAGCGGTCCAGATGAAGGTTCATACGGAAGCATGTTGGAAATTGCATGGAAAGGAACGAAGCCCGTTGAAATGCCAGATGGTACAACGCGTTCATTCATTGCAGACGGAGACACCGTTACAATTACCGGTTACGCTGAACAAGATGGGGTGAAAGTGGGTTTTGGTAAGTGCAGCGGTAAAGTGCTTCCCGCGCGTGACTAACTATGGAAGAAGAAAAAATTGAAATTCTCGGCGCACGAGAAAACAATCTTAAAAATATAGATCTCACCATTCCAAGAAATCAACTGGTTGTTATAACCGGTCTTTCTGGAAGTGGAAAATCTTCGTTAGCCTTCGATACGCTTTACGCCGAAGGTCAACGAAGATACATGGAAACCTTCAACGCATATGCCCGTCAGTTCTTGGGCGAAATGGAGCGTCCAGATGTCGACAAAGTAAACGGACTCTCTCCAGTTATTTCCATTGAACAAAAAACAGTTAGCCGCAATCCGCGTTCTACCGTTGGCACTATCACTGAAGTCTATGACTTCATGCGTCTGCTATACGCCCGTGCATCCGACGCCTACAGCCCTTCAACAGGAAAAAAAATGGTGCGCTTCACCGAAGAGCAACTCATTGAAAAAATAGCGAAAGATTTCAAGGCGAAGAAAATTGCGATACTTTCTCCGTTGGTGAAAGCCCGCAAAGGTCACTACCGCGAGCTCTTCGATTCGCTCATGAAGCAAG
>CAMDFE010000099.1 GCA_945897395.1 Chryseobacterium gleum
TCCGAAAATCCATTGCGTCCACTTGTAATAATCCGGAGAGCTCGTTCGTACTTCTCTGCTCCAATCGTATGAGAAGCCAATCTTATCAAGCTGTTCGCGGTCGCGCGCAATGTTCTGCTCTGTTGTTTTCGCCGGATGCTGTCCGGTTAGAATAGCGTATTGTTCTGCCGGTAACCCGAAAGAATCGTAGCCCATCGGATGCAGCACATTGTATCCTTTGTGACGCATGTAGCGAGCGTAAATATCTGAGGCGATATACCCTAATGGGTGACCCACGTGAAGCCCCGCTCCGCTTGGATAGGGGAACATATCTAAGACGTAAAACTTCTTCTTATTCGGGTCTTCGGTTACTTTGTAAGACTCGTCCTGCGCCCATTTCTTACGCCAGTTCGCTTCAATATTTCTAAAATCGTATTCCATAAATCGTGTAGAATCGTTCGCGAAGATAGGGCTTAGAAAGAGCTAATTCACTAACTTCGCGAAGTATGAAATACCAACGCATTCTTCTAAAATTAAGTGGTGAAGCCTTAATGGGCGACAAACAGTTCGGAATTGACAATTCCCGTTTAGTTCAATACGCGCATGAAATTAAAGCCGTTTGGGAAAAAGGAATTGAAGTCGCTATTGTCGTCGGTGGCGGAAACATCTTCCGTGGCGTTCAAGCCGAACAAGGCGGAATGGAGCGCACGCAAGGCGATTACATGGGTATGTTAGCAACCATGATTAACAGCATGGCGTTGCAAAGCGCTCTTGAATCGGCCGGGGTTCCAACACGCTTGCAAAGCGCCATTGAGATGAAACAAATTTGTGAACCATTCATCAAACGCAGAGCGGTTCGTCATTTAGAAAAAAGCCGTGTTGTTATTTTCGGAGCGGGAACTGGTAACCCGTTCTTCACAACTGATACTGCCGCTTCACTTCGTGCAATTGAAATTGAAGCCGATGTTGTGTTGAAGGGAACACGTGTAGACGGCATATACACGGCAGATCCGGAGAAAGATCCAACCGCAACAAAATACGAAACCGTTACTTTTAACGAAGTGTACGAAAAAGGATTGAACGTCATGGACATGACCGCATTCACTCTTTGCAACGAAAACAAATTGCCTATTATCATTTTCGATATGAACAAAGAGGGAAACCTTCTGAAGTTAGTTTCCGGCGAAAACATTGGAACCAAAGTAGAATTTTAAAGCATAACCACAGTATGTCTGAAGAAGTTAAAATGGCTCTCGACGAGGCCGTAGATGCAATGAATAAATCCATTGCTCACCTAGAAAGCGAGTTGAATAAGGTGCGTGCTGGTAAAGCAAGCCCTATTATGTTAGACGGCGTGCGCGTAGACTATTATGGCACTATGACGCCGTTAAAAAACGTGGCTAACGTTACCACCCCAGATGCGCGAACACTCAATGTTCAGCCCTGGGAAAAAGGTATGTTAACCGCCATCTCTAGGGGAATTATGGAAGCAAACCTTGGTTTGAATCCGCAGAACAACGGCGATGTGATTATGATTGCTGTCCCTATGTTGACTGAAGAACGCCGTCGCGATTTATCGAAGCGTGCTCATTCAGAAGGCGAAAACGCTCGTGTTGGAATTCGCACGGCTCGTAAAGAGGCGTTAGATTTCATTAAACAAGCCCAAAAAGACGGACTTCCTGAAGACGAAGCGAAGACTGGTGAGTCAAAGGTTCAAGAACTTACAGACAAGTTCAATAAAAAAGCAGACGAAGTCTTAGCCGCGAAAGACAAAGATATTATGTCCATCTAAACCCAAGCACGTGGTAAAGATTGGTGATATCGAACTTCCTGAATTTCCGCTGCTGCTCGCTCCCATGGAAGATGTGAGCGATCCGCCCTTCCGTATGGTCTGCAAAGAACAAGGTGTGGATCTTATGTATACCGAATTTATTAGTAGCGAAGGGCTTATTCGCGATGCTGTAAAAAGCAGAATGAAGCTCGACATCTTCGAGTATGAAAGACCCATCGGGGTTCAAATTTTCGGAAGTGAAATTGAATCCATGGTGAAAAGCGCCGAGATCATCGAGTCGGTAAATCCAAATCTCTTAGACATCAACTACGGTTGTCCCGTTTCTAAAGTCACCTGCAAAGGCGCTGGGGCAGGCATTCTGCAGAACATTCCGAAAATGGTTGCTATGACAAAAGCTGTTGTAAACGCCACTTCACTTCCGGTTACCGTTAAAACCCGCTTAGGGTGGGACGAGGGGTCGAAGAACATCGAAGAGGTTGCTGAACGCCTTCAGGACATAGGTATTCAAGCCCTGACGATTCACGGAAGAACGCGTGTGCAGATGTACAAGGGCGAAGCGAATTGGGAGCTTATTGCGAAGATCAAAGAAAACTCACGCATTCATATTCCCGTCTTCGGAAACGGTGATATCGACTCTCCGGAAAAAGCGTGGGAATACAAAAACAAATACGGTGTAGATGGAATCATGGTGGGCCGCGCAAGTATCGGATACCCTTGGATATTCCGCGAAATAAAGCACTACTTCAAAACACAAGAATTGCTTCCCCCGCCTACCATTGCCGAACGCGTTGAAGCGTGTAAGAATCACTTCGAATTTTCTCTTCGCTGGAAAGGCGATAAGCTTGGTGTTCTTGAAATGAGAAGACACTACACCAATTATTTCAAAGGAATTCCAAACTTCAAACCCTTTAGAATGGAGTTGGTAACCTCTATGGACATTGATTTCATTCGGAAAAAGTTAGATGACATTACTCAGTTTGAAATCTAATTTCAGGTTTAACTTTGCAACATCTAGAATAATCTATACTTGTTCAGATGACAAAACTCTACAACACCGAAGATAAGCGCCTCCTGCGCCAACGCATGCTCGCGGATAGCACTCCGCGAACAACAGCTTCATTTTACAAATACCATCAGATAGAAAATCCGCAGGTCTTTCGCGACGACCTTTTCGCGCGGTGGAGCGAGCTTGGTGTTCTAGGCAGAACTTACATCGCCTCGGAAGGAATTAACGCCCAAATTTCGATTCCTACTGAACGTTTCGAAGTTTTTGTACAAGATCTTTTCACCATAGATTTTCTGAACGGGATTCGTCTGAACACCGCTGTTGACGAAGGAAAATCGTTCTATGCCTTGAAAGTAAAACTTCGCAATAAAATCGTTGCAGACGGCATTGAAGATCCAGATTTCGATCCGTCAAACACTGGAAAATACTTAAACGCTGAAGAGTGGAATCAACAACTCGCAGATCCCAACACTGTTGTTGTAGACATGCGGAATCACTACGAAAGTGAAGTGGGGCATTTCTCAGGCGCTATTTGTCCTGATGTTGACACCTTCCGCGAAGAACTTCAAGTGGTTGAAGATATTCTTCAAAACGACAAAGACAAGAAGGTGCTCATGTATTGCACTGGCGGAATTCGTTGTGAAAAAGCTTCGGCTTACATGAAACACAAGGGGTTCGAAAATGTCTATCACCTAGAGGGTGGAATCATTAAATATGCTCGAGATGCGAAAGCAAATGATTTAGATATCAAGTTCAAAGGTGTGAATTTTGTATTCGATGAGCGTCTTGCTGAACGAATCTCTGCCGAGGTTATCGCAACGTGTCATCAGTGCGGAGAATCCTTCGATCATCATACCAATTGTTTAAACCTCGGTTGTCACATCTTATTCATTCAATGCCACACATGCAAAGAGAAATACGAGAATTGTTGCTCTGAAGAGTGTCAAAACATTACTCATTTGAGTGACGATGAGCAAAAAGAACTGCGCAAGAAAACGCCTGTAGTCCGCAACGTATATAAGAAAGGTCGCATGCCGAAACTCACGAAATAATCATTTCTTGCCCGCGTGCTCAAAAATGTTATATTCGCAAAACGTTAAAAACCTTTAAGCGTTAATACTATGTACTGGACTTTAGAATTGGCCTCATATCTCGAAGACGCACCTTGGCCTGCAACAAAAGAAGAATTAATCGATTACGCTATGCGTGCCGGAGCGCCGTTGGAAGTAGTAGAGAACCTTCAACAATTAGAAGACGAAGAAGAAGTGTTCGAGAGCATCGAAGACATTTGGCCAGACTACCCTACAAAAGAGGATTTCTTCTTCAACGAAGACGAGTATTAATTTCTCCTTCTTAAACTCTTTCCATGCCCACAGCTGAGGAACAAAAACAACTGAGGTACGACCTCGCCTACTTGCGCATGGCCAAAGAATGGGCTAAACTTTCGCATTGCACACGAAAACAAGTCGCGGCGCTTCTTGTGAAAAATGGCGTTATTATTTCAGACGGATACAACGGTACTCCAAGCGGATTTCCAAATGCCTGTGAAAACGATTTGGGAGAAACGCATTGGTACGTCCTACACGCCGAAGCTAACGCTATTCTCAAAGTCGCGAAGTCTACAAACAATGCCCATGGCTCAACATTATACATAACACTCAGTCCTTGTAGGGATTGCTGTAAGCTTATTCTTCAGTCGGGAATTACCCGCTTGGTCTACTTAAACGCATACAAAGACACAACTGCGATAGATTTTTTAAGAAATTCTGGGGTAGAGGTTGTTCAACGAGAATTGCCAGAATAAGCGTTATCTTTTCCACTTCGAAACAAAACATGTCTGAAGAAATACATAACGAAAAATCTGGTAAGTCTCCCTTACAGCCATTGTATTATGCTTTTGTCTTAATCGCTGGAATTCTTCTTGGAACTCTTCTTGCCGATAAAAACCTGCTTACCATAAAAACAGGGAAAGAGGACAATCCCAACAAGCTTGTAAGTCTTATTGATTTTATTGAAGACAACTACGTAGACAGCGTAGATAAAAAGAAAATCATTGACGATGCCATCGCCTCAATTCTTAAAAATTTAGATCCACACAGCTACTACTTAGGCCCTGAAGAATACGCTAAAGCAAAAGAAGAAATGTCTGGCTCGTATGAGGGTGTTGGTGTAGAATTTTTAATCCTTCGCGACTCACTTATGGTGAATCGTGTCGTTCCATTCGGGCCAAGCTTCCGCGCTGGAATTCAGTCCGGCGACCGAATTGTTCAAGTAGACGGAAAAGACATTTCCGGAAAATCTTTGAACAACGAAGGTGTTATGAAAATGCTGAAAGGTGAGGCTGGAAGCACTGTAAACATCAGCGTTCTTCGAAAAAAGGAATATGTTAATTTCAATGTTGAAAGAGGTTCTCTTCCTCTGCCAAGTGTTCCTTCTTTCTATAAAATGGAAGACGGTCTTGGTTACATTAAAATTGACCGGTTCGCAAAAACAACCTATGACGAGTTTCTAACTGCAGGAAATTCGCTTAAAAACCAAGGCTGTACAAAGTTCATTTTGGATTTGCGCGGAAACGGCGGCGGGCTGCTTGATCAAGCTACCCTCATTGCCGAAGAGTTCTTAGAAAAAGATCGGTTAATGGTTTACACTGCGGGCACCCACTCTGGAAGGAACGATTACAACACTCAAAAACGCGGATCTTTCGCCGATGTTCAAGTTACAGTTCTAATCGACGAGTATAGCGCATCCGCTAGTGAGATCGTTGCGGGTGCCTTACAAGATTGGGATCGCGCTATCGTGGTGGGAAGACGATCTTTTGGAAAAGGGTTGGTTCAAAGTGAAATCGAGTTGCCCGACAAAAGTGCTCTTCGATTAACCACCGCTCGTTATTACACCCCTACAGGAAGGTGTATTCAAAAGCCTTACGGGGATTCTTCAAAATACTTCAACGAAACGCATCAGCGCTGGTCAAGCGGAGAATTATTCAATCAAGATAAAATCACGCATGCCGACACTCTAAAGTTTTACACCCCTTCCGGAAGAGTGGTATACGGAGGTGGTGGAATTACTCCCGACGTGTTTATTCCCTTCGATTCAACATCAACGTCTTTTGCGTTAATAGACATTATTAATTTCGGAATTCTTCGTCATTTGTGTTTCGATTATGTTGATCAAAACAGAACACTGCTTTCAAACTGGAAGTCCTTTGATTTATATCAAAAAAATTATAAAACAGAAGACGCGCTTTTAGAAAAAACACTTCAGTCTGCGAAGGAAAATAACATCTTATACACCAAGGCAGAAGTTGCAAAACTGAAGGCACAATGTTCTCTTCGATTTAAAGCTCAAATCGCACGCGCGTTGTTCGATGAAAACGCAATGATTCGCATTATGAATGCGGGAGACCCTGAGTTAATCAAGGCTGTGGAGGTCTCTAAAAACTAC
>CAMDFE010000100.1 GCA_945897395.1 Chryseobacterium gleum
TTAGAAGACTTAGATAAGGATACAGTGGATTGGCAGGCCAACTTCGACGACTCGTTGCAAGAGCCAAAAGTAATGCCTGCGAAAGTTCCAAACTTGTTGTTGAATGGTGTAAGTGGAATCGCGGTTGGTATGGCAACAAACATGGCTCCGCACAACCTAACGGAAGTGTGCGACGGTATAGCTGCGTATATCGACAACCATGATATCACGATAGAAGAATTGATGCAACACATCAAGGCTCCGGATTTTCCAACAGGAGGTGTTATTCACGGATTGGAAGGCGTGAAGTCGGCTTATGAAACAGGAAGAGGTCGTGTAGTTATTCGTGCGAAAGCACGCATTGAACAAGTTGCAAATCACGAGTGTATCATTGTTGAACAGGTTCCATACCAGATCAACAAAGCAGACATGGTGAAGCGCACATGGGAATTGGTTGTTGAAGGAAAGATTGATGGCATTGCTGAAATTCGCGATGAGTCGGATAGAAATGGAGTGCGTGTTGTTTATGAATTGAAGCGCGATGCGATTTCAAATGTTGTGTTGAATAATCTTTACAAGTATACAGGTCTTCAAACCTCATTTTCAGTAAACAACATTGCTCTGGTTAATGGTCGTCCTGAAGTATTAAACTTGAAAGACATCATTCGTCACTACGTAGAGCATCGCCATGAAGTGGTTACGCGTAGAACGAAATTTGAATTGCGCAAAGCTGAAGAGCGCGCGCATATTCTAGAAGGATATTTAAAAGCCTTGGATAACATTGATGCAGTTATTGCATTGATTAGAAAATCACAAACGCCAGACGAAGCGAAAGACGGATTGATTCAACAATTCGGATTATCTGAAATTCAAGCGAAGGCCATTCTTGAAATGCGTCTGCAAAGACTTACTGGATTAGAGCGAGATAAGATTCGTGCTGAACACGCTGAATTGATGGCGTTGATCACACGTCTTCGTTCAATTTTGGACAGTGAGGAATTGCGCATGCAAATTATTAAAGATGAGTTAACGCATTTGAAAGATAAGTATGGAGATGAGCGTCGCTCTATTATTGAGTTCTCATCTGCTGACTTAAGTATTGAAGACATGATTCCTGATGAGGCCATGGTTGTTACCATTACGCACGCGGGATACATCAAACGTACAAACTTAAACGAGTATCGCACGCAGAGTCGTGGTGGTGTAGGAGCGAAGGGAACATCTGCACGTCAAGAAGATTTTGTAGAACACATCTTCACCGCTACGAACCACGATTATTTGCTCATCTTCACCTTGAAAGGAAGATGTTTCTGGATGCGTGTGTTTGAAATTCCGGAAGGAGGAAAAACAGCGAAAGGACGTGCGATTCAGAACATGATTCAAATTGAGCCAGACGACAAAGTTTTGGCGTACATCCCGGTGAAGGATTTGAATAACGCGGAGAATTTGAAATCGAACTTCGTTATTCTTTGCACAAGACAAGGATTAATAAAGAAGACATCATTAGAGGCGTACAGCAGACCACGTTCATCAGGTATCAATGCGATTACCATTGTAGACGGAGATGAATTGTTACAAGCGCGTTTGACGACTGGTGCTAGCGAAATCATTATGGGAACAAAAGAAGGTAAAGCCATTCGTTTCCCAGAGGTGAAAGTTCGTGCAGTTGGAAGAACAGCGCAAGGAGTGAAGGCCGTTTCTCTTGGAAGCGCTACCGACGAAGTCATTGGAATGGTATGCGTTGACGATCCGAACAGCGACATCTTGGTTGTTTCAGATAAAGGATTTGGAAAGCGCTCTTCATTAGAAGACTACCGTGTAACGAATCGCGGTGGAAAAGGAGTGAAGACCATTAACATTACGGATAAGACCGGACCGTTGTGTGCAATTCTATCTGTAGACAATGAATTTGATTTCATGATTATTAATAAATCTGGAATTGCGATTCGATTGAGCGTAGATGCATTGCGTGTGATGGGAAGAAACACCCAAGGAGTGAAGTTGATTAACCTTCGTGGAAACGATGAGATAGCGGCAGTATGTGCTGTTATTCGTGACGAAAATGAAGGAGAAGCTACCGAAGGCGATGAAAATGCAGCCGAAGGTGAAACAGCTGCTCCAACGGAAGGAGGTGAAGAATAAATTGCAATAAATTCTTTTGGCACTAACGTTGCCAAAGGGAAAAATGAAAAAATAATATCATGAAAAAAACACTAATCTTATTCGCGACTGTTCTGACATCGTTTGGAACCTTCGCACAAGCTGAGTTAACAAATGCATACAATGCAAACAAAGATGGTAATTTTGAAGAAGCTCTGAATTACATCAATCAAGCGTCAGCAAATCCAAAAGCAACAGGAAAAGAAAAGTATTGGAGATTCCGCGGTGATATCTACATGAACATTGCAATGGACAGTGTTTTGAGTATGAAGTACGCGAGTTCTTTCAATGAAGCTGTTACATCTTACACGAAAGCGTTAGAGCTCAGTAAGGACTATGTAATGGAAATAGGTGCAGTTGTGGACAACGCTCGCAGAATTGAAGAAGGAAAGGCAATTGCGGCATACAAATCGAGCAATACCTGTGGTGCTGCGGTTCATTACGACAATCTAATTGAGACGAGTAAAATGTTTGGAGTGTCAGACACTATCTATGTTTATTACTCAGGAATTTGCCATGAATCATGTGGAAATATAGAAAAGGCCTTAGCCAATTTCACTGCATGTGCAAATATGAACTACCAAGCCGCTGATTGTTACTCGCGCATTGCGAACATGCTTGTTAAAGCGGGAAGAAAGGAAGAGGCGGTTAAAATTTTAGGCGAGGCACGTGCTAAATATCCTAAGAACTCTTCAATCTTAACCGCAGAGGTTAATATTTATATTGAAGACAAAGATTATCAAAAGGCACACGATGTATTAATTGCTTTAGCAGAGGCAGATCCAAAGAATGAAAGTGTATTGTTCGTGTTGGGTGTGACTTACGAAAAGAACAACAATCCAGTTGAGGCTGAAAAGGTGTACAACAGAGCATTGGAATTGAATCCAACATACTTCGATGCACATTATAACTTGGCGGTTATGTCTTACAACCAAGGTGTAGAGAAATTCAAAGTTTGCGATGCAATCCCCCCAAGGGAAGCTGCACGTTTCGATGCGTGTAAAGCTGAAACAAAGGTTGTATTTGCAGTTGCTGCAGAACATTTTAAAGTTTGTTACGATCAAGATCCTACACAATCATCTTTGAAGAAAGTACTTCAAGAATGTTACAGAAAATCAGGTCAAGCAGAAAAAGCAACTGAGTTGAAATAAGATATTTTTTTAGTTTGAAGAAGGGAGCGAAAGCTCCCTTTTTTAGTTTTCAACATTTAGAAATCGAAGACAATTTGACCTTCAATTTGTGAAAAAGAAAAGCATGTTTAATTGGTCGAAATTAATGACGCATTCGCTGCGTAGAATTGAAAAGAACGAAACCAATCAGGTCGTTTCCTTTTTAACGGGAATAGACTTGTGGGACAAGAATGGAGGGATTCGATCACAAGAGATTTCATTGCTCGTGGCGAACAAACATTCGGGAAGCACAAGCATGGCCTTGCAGATTGCCTTAATTAATGCCGATGAAGGAATTCCTGTTCTTTACGTGAGTTCAGATATTTCGCCAGAGCTATTCATGTATAAAATTATGCTGCAAAAAGCAAAGGAGGAAATCCCTTCCTTTCACGAAGTAACGAACGATGTTCTATATTGGGACTCTCTTTGCCTGAAGCATATGGAAGATCTGCACAACAAGCCACTTTACTTCCAAGAATTCAAAGAGCCGAAATTGAATATCGCAATGGAGGGCATTGTTAAGTTTCGCGATAAACATCCAAAGGGACTCATCATCATCGATAAAATAAAATACAATTACAACGAAGGAAAGCTTCCACCTGAATTGTTGAAGTTGTTTTTAACTGGACTGAAAAACGACGTGCTTGGAAATGATAGAGGGGTTCTTATTGTTGCAACTACGGCCTGTGATTTAATTGATTATTCATACGGGAAATTCCCCTCGCTTTTGAGCGTTTTCAATTGGAATTTAATGGAGCATTTTACTAGTCGTGTGTTTATGGTTCGCAAAGACATTAATGCATGGATGAACAACGATTATTTCCGTCCGGACTTCTTATTCGCATCAGGAGTAGCCATCACAGCAGACGCTAGGGTGAGAGACGAAGAAGAGTTGGTATATTATCATTCAACACACAGTCAGTTTTACAACAAGTCTAATCCTGTTATCAAACCACTTGACGAAGACGACAGTCCGTTTTAATGGACGCGAATTTTCTCCCCAATTTGAAGCGTTTTCGTTGGCTTGAAATTATTGAGATTACAAATTTTAGCAACTGTTGTGTGATGCTTTATGGCAATACCTGAAAGCGTGTCGCCAGATTTGATCTTGTGGATTTTTTTAAGCGGATTATCAAGCAATTCGGGAGAAGTTCTGTTCGGTCCAGGAACAATGAGTTTTTGTCCTATTCGAATGATACTAGATTCTTGAATGTTATTTTCGCGACAGAGCGTTTTAACGGAAGTGTGCTCTTTCTCGGCAATAGAAGAGAGCGACTCGCCCGATTTAACTGTGTGAGTGTGGGATTGAAGTTCAATAGGAAGTTTTTCATCACGAACTTCCATCATTTCTTTTTGAGCAGAATCGTCTTCTTTCTGCACGTCTTGGAGCTTTTGAACGTCCTTTGTTTTGAGAATGGATTCTGTCATGCAAGGACAAATACGCGCTCTTGTCAACGAGTCTGTTTTAAACTCATCAAAAGGTTTGAACTTAAGTATTTCAGATTTAACATGCGGATATCCTTTGAAAGCACCATCAGTATTCTGCTCCCAGTACTTCAGAGCTTGTTGGTTATTCAGTCCACAAAACTGCATAAGTGTGAATGCGCTGAGCATTCCACTTTGGTGCCAACCGTTCCAACAATGAATGTAAAGGGGTTCTTTTTTTTCTGATTGAATGAGGCTGTTAATCTCTTCGAAAAATGTGAATACGACATCGCGATTTAAATCGGGTTGACAGCTGTAGTTGAATCCAAGATCGAAGAGAGAATCTAAAGCGGGTTCAGGATAGTCTTCTTCGAAATATTTTGAATAGAGATAGATAGCTCCACCGAATCCGGCTTGACGCAAATTAGTTATTCCCCAGGGTGGAAGCGGATGGGAATTGTAAGTCTTCGGCTCAGCTTCTCTTCGATAGAAATTATTCGATCCGCCTCTATAAAGTATGTCATGCAAAACTACGCGCATGTTGCGAACACCCAATAAATGTTCTGGACCAATACCCTTATTGTTCACCAATTTGGTTTGAACGCTGTCGAGCCCAAACATATCTCTTTGAGCAGATGAAGCAACGCCAATGAGTAGGAGTGAGGCAACGAGAATATTCCGACGCAACGATTTCAACATACATCAAAAATACACAAAGAAGGATGGAAGCTCATTCTCGAAGAACAAGACTTCCTCACCACTTATTGTGCATATTCGAAGAGCTCCTTGGTGGAGTAGCTGCTGTAGTAATTCAAGAAACGATTTTTCCATCCAACGTTATTAGCGGGCAAGTGATGAAACAAGTCACGGAAACCTTTGCACTGCTCCTTCATATATGAACGAAATGCAAACTGATCGTTTTCATTTAAACTCGAGAAAGCCAATAGCGTGCGTAACGTTACAATGTTCAAGTTGTCGAATAAATGCCAACGAGAAAGTGGACCATTCATTACGTGCACTCTTCCATCTTTCAAAAAGACAATCATGCAATCGCCATTTTTACGAAGGTGTATCATTTTGCCAGGTTCAAATCCCATGCGCGAAGCGTGACTTGTGCTGAATCCAGCTTGTTCTGTGAATCCGTTGTTGTTAAAGATCTTCCACAACTTAGGACCAGCTGTGAATAGAGGCAAGAAATCCGATGTGGTCTCGCTGAAGTATGGGTTTTGTGTTTTCATGAGACAAATATTTTGCCTCAGGTTGTAATGTATTTACGAGATGATTTTTGAAAGAAAATAATATTTATTTGACTTAGTGTAAATTTTACACTAAGTTAGCATACAAGTTTAGAATCATGAATAGTTCAGGAATAAAGAGAATTGGTGTACTGACCAGTGGAGGTGATGCTCCGGGTATGAATGCCGCTATACGCGCAGTAGTTCGCGCATGCGCTTTTCACAATGTAGAAGTGGAAGGAATCTTTC
>CAMDFE010000101.1 GCA_945897395.1 Chryseobacterium gleum
CCGTTGACCTTTGATGAGTTTGAAAGTGAATATTTCGAAAAGAAATTCATTCATTTGAAACGGGGCAATAGTGAATATTTTTCACCCGCGCTTTCTTATGCTGCCATAGAAGAGTATTTGTATAACGAAACGTTGAAATTTCCAGGCACGCGTCTAACGAATGCTAAGGAAGATGTTCCTAGCGAGAAATATGTTCTAGGAGATAAGGTAGTTACTTCCAATTTGCTCAAGCATTTTGTGGATGGATCTACAATAGTTTTATCGGGACTGCACGAGCATGTGGCTGGCCTTGGTGAGCTTGTAAGTAATCTATCGAAGCAATTCTATCAGCGCTTTCAAACCAACATTTATATTACACCAAAGGGTAGTCAGGGGTTCAAGGTTCATTACGATACGCACGATGTTTTTGTACTTCAAATTCATGGAAAAAAAACATGGAAGATTTATAAGGACAATCCGGTTTCTCTTCCAAATAAACTAATGGAATTTTCTCCTGGAAAATACGCCGTAGGGGAAGTGGAGGAGACTATTGTAGCCGAAGCTGGCGATTTAATCTATATTCCAAGAGGTGTCATGCATCAGGCGGAAACTAATGATGAAATGTCTATTCATGTTACGCTGGGAATGTTAGGTTATACATGGACAGATCTTCTCATTGAAAGTGTTTTGGAGTTTTCAAAAACGAATGATTCGTTAAGAAGATTTTTACCAAGAGATATGTTACGCAATGGGGTTAAAGAGACTCATCAGGCATATTTCAGTGAATTGTTTGCCACGATGTCTTCTTCCATTTCACTTCAAGAAAGCGTGAATAGGTTCAAGCGTGAGATTTCGGCAAGTCAGAAAATCAACATCAAAAATCTGTTAACTCAGGGCAATTCTGTTTCAGCCATTGATGAAAATTCAGTTTTTGAAATTAGAGAGAATGTACTCTTTCTTATCAAAAGAAAAGGCGAAAATGTTGTACTCGAGTGGCAGGGAAAAGAAGTGGAGTTTCCGATGTTTATGGATCCCGCTATTCATTTCATAGCGAAAATAAAAGAGCCCTTTGGATTGGCTCATGTGCCTGACTGTGTAGATCAGGATGGTAAAATAGTTTTTGTAACTCGTTTAATTAAGGAAGGACTTCTTTCCATTCAACTCAATTAATCTAAAATTTAAATCAAATGAAAAAGAAACTCATTATTTTCATCAGCTTAGCACTATTAACTGCAGGCGGAATTGTGATTGCTCAAGGTGTAATTGCCAACAATAAAAAAAGTCGCATTGTAGCAGAGCGCACAGAAAAACAAACCAATAAGATGGTAGAGATTTATGGATTAACTCCGGCTCAAAAGGATGTCATATTCAAGGTGAACCAGGAGTTTCAAAACCAGTTGTCTGATTTGGTTTCAGATCACAAAGCAGCCTCAGACTTCGAAGTTAGAGAAGAAGCGATTTTGTATTCTCACGAGCAAAATGCATTTGCTGTTTTAGATGAAACACAAAAAGCCAAGTGGTTGGCTGCGAAAGAATATCGCAAAGCTCATCCAAAAGAAAAAGTTCAGAAGTAATTTTAGTTTTAATTTACAAGAAAGCAGCCACGAGAGTGGCTGTTTTTTTTATTCTTGTCTAAACTGAAACCCCATTCGCTTCCCAGTAGCCAAGCTGCCACTGTGGTTGATGTCTTGCATTTCCTCAACCGTTATTTGGTGAAGGTTTTCATAAGGCGGAATGAGTAGGTCGAAATTCAAAGCGTATAGAACAACTTGATCTACAAATTTCGTTTGGCTCGCTGCATCGAAGTTTGAAGCAACAATGTCGTTAAACATGATTCCTAATTGCTTTTTTCCTTGCACCACGAAATGATTGTCTTTATTAATGAAAACGCGCGCAAGTAAATAACCGACATCAGCTGTTCTGTCGTAACGGAAAGAATCTGAAAGGAAGTTGTAAACGTTTATAGTTCCAACATAACTGTTTTCAGGATGATCCTTTAAATAACCCGTTTGCCAAAAGCTACTTTCTTTTTCAAATTGAAAAACATTGGTGTGCATTTGAAAAATAAGTAAATCACCAGCAACACGAATCTCACATTGAAAGGCGCCTCTGTCGCGGTATTCAAACGTAACGCGTTCATCTGTTTTTCCGAATTGATTCGCTAATTCTTGAATGGTGGTTTTTAAAACTTCCTTCAACGAATTGAACTGCGCAATGGTGTTGTGAAAAACGTCTTGCTTTAAGACGCTTTTGTTTTTGAGTAATGAAAGTATCTGTTCCTTCGTTTCCATATCAATAGGCTCTGGCGAATAATACACGTCTCTCACTTGGTTTTCCGGTTACCATGCAAACACCAGGTTCTGTCGGTCCGTCGAACGGTATGCAACGAATGGTGGCTTTGGTTTCTGTTTTAATAAGCTCCTCTGTTTCTGCAGTTCCATCCCAATGAGCCGAGAAGAATCCTGTTTTTTCGTCGAGCAATTTCTTGAATGTCTCGTAATCGTCAACCTCTGTCATGTGTCCATTTCTGAACTCCAACGCTTGGTTGAACATATTCGCTTGAATGTCTTCTAACAATTGCTCAATGGTGCTTTCAACACCTTCGAAGGCAACAGTAGATTTTTCAGAAGTATCGCGACGCACAATTTCAACCGTTCCGTTTTCCAAATCTTTCGGTCCCATAGCTAAACGAACAGGAACCCCTTTCAATTCATATTCAGCGAATTTCCATCCGCTGCGCTTGCTATCGTCGTCGTCGAATTTCGCAACAATACCTTTTGCTTTCAGCGCTTTTACCAACGGAAGAACTTTTTCACGAATAACCTCTAACTGTTCAAGACCTTTGTAAATCGGTACAATAACAGCATGAATAGGCGCCAATTTAGGCGGAAGACGAAGTCCTTTATCGTCGCTGTGTGTCATGATTAGCGCACCCATTAGTCGCGTGCTAACTCCCCATGATGTTGCCCAAACATATTCTGTATTTCCTTCTTTCGTTGCGAATTTCACATCGAATGCTTTCGCGAAGTTTTGTCCAAGGAAGTGTGAAGTTCCCGCTTGAAGCGCTTTTCCATCTTGCATCAATGCCTCAATACACAAGGTGTCTACTGCGCCTGCAAAACGTTCGCTTTCCGATTTTCTTCCTTTGATAACAGGCATGGCCATGAAGTTTTCTGAGAATTCAGCATACACATCGAGCATGCGCTCTGTTTCTTCAATCGCTTCTTGCGCCGTTGAATGCGCAGTATGTCCTTCCTGCCACAAGAACTCTGCAGTTCTTAAAAACAATCGCGTGCGCATTTCCCAACGAACGACATTCGCCCATTGATTAATAAGCAATGGAAGGTCGCGGTAACTCTGAATCCAGCCTTTGTATGTGTTCCAAATGATGGTTTCACTGGTTGGACGAATGATTAATTCTTCTTCCAATTTTGCATCTGGATCTACGACAACACCTCCATTTTCTGACTTAAGTCTGTAATGGGTAACAACGGCACACTCTTTGGCGAACCCTTCGATATGCGCAGCTTCTTTACTCAAATAGCTTTTCGGTATCAACAAAGGGAAATAGGCGTTCTGATGTCCCGTTTCTTTGAACCGAATGTCCAACTGATCGCGCATCTTTTCCCAAATGGCATAGCCATAAGGTTTAATAACCATGCATCCTTTCACCTCGCTGTGCTGCGCCAAATCGGCTTGCATCACAAGTTCGTTATACCATTTGGAGTAGTCTTCTTTTCTTGTAGGAATTTTCTCGGCCATTTTTTTTCTTTTTTCGCAGAGGCAAATGTAAAACCTTATTACCTTTAAACTATCAAATCCATACGATTATGAAAGCGCTACAACGAAATTTTTACTTCTTCACGACAGTTCTTGCATTGAGTTCTTGTGCAAGTTTTGAAAATTTGACGGATGACCGTACCCGAGCGGAAGATGATGAAATGTATTGGAATGGAAAGGAGTTGTTTTATGACAACACCTTAGTGGCGAGCGCTGCAGAGGGCGTAGACGATTATTACGATCCGAACTCCGCAACTCGTGCAAATTCTGTAAACGGAGGAACAAATCCAAGAGCGACTTTTAATCCAGTTAGCGGTTGGCAGTTGAGTTATGGATTGAATGCTTTTTCGAATTACTGCAATGGCGGTGGTTATGGAATGGGCTTCGGTTCAAGCAGTCCCTTCAATAACTACGGTGGTTATGGTAATTATGGAAACAGTGGATTTGGTTACAATCCTTATGGTTACAATTCATACGGTTACAATCCATACAGTTCATATAACCCCTATGGTGGTGGATATGGATATAACCCTTATGGATATGGAATGGGTGGTTTAGGATGGGGTGGAAATGGCTATGGAAACGGATGGTACGGAAATAACAATAACAACATTGGAAATGGATGGGGAGGTGGTTCAGCCGGAAACGGAGAAACTCCCAATGTCACTCACTATCACCGCAGACCAACTAGCGTCGGAACTGGAAATTCTTCAACCTACCATGGCGGGGTACTTCAAAAAAACTTGGTTGAACCGATTGCGGAAGCTTCTCGCACCCCTAAGCCCGTGACTACGGTTCGATCAAACGGAAATTATTCGGCCCCTGCAAATTCTCGTTCTGCAGGAACTCCGGAATATACTTCACCAGGAAGTTCTCCTTCTCCTTCAGCGCCTGCTCCAGCGCGCACTGCACCGAGTTACAATTCGCCAACCTATGCTACGCCGTCTCGTTCAACTCCAAGTACAACGAGCCCTTCTCACACGAGCCCATCTCGTTCAACCCCGAGTTATAGTTCGCCGAGCCACAGCACTCCGAGCCGCACTCCTTCACCATCTCGATCAACACCTTCTCACAGCGCTCCAACGCATAGTGCCCCTTCAAAAACGACTACTCCTTCAAGAACAAGCACGCCATCTCACAGTTCTCCTTCGCGTTCAACTTCACCGAGCAAGAGGCCTTGATGTTGCACAAGATGCATAGCAAGATGTTGCACAAGGTGCTTCGCAAGGGGGGAGTTGTTTCAATTTTATGTATTTTTTTGCTTAGTGTTAATGTTGTTTTTGCGCAGAATGAAGACGATGCGTTGAGATTCTCAAATACGTTTGGTGCTTATTCAAATCGTGCCATTGGAATGGGAGGAGCATATACCGCCCTCGGAGCAGACTTCACTAATTTTTTTCAAAATCCTGCAGGTATTGCTGCCTACAAAAAGCAGAGCATGGAGTTTGGATTGAGTTTGCTATCGCGTTCAACACAAGTCGATTTTAACAACCGAGTTTCTTCCACTGGGGCAACCGGATTGGGAATAAATACGTTCGGATTTACTTCAACTTTCGGAACAGCAGGATCCGGATGGGGTCCTTGGGTATACGGATTGGCCTATGGTAGAACACAATCATTTAAAAGAAAATACGATTTAGAATCGAGCGACAATCAGTCTTCCTTGCTTGATGTATATACCAACCAGTTGAATGATTACAATCCTGCAAATGCTGATGTGACGGCTTCTTTTCCATTCGGCGCCGGATTGGCTTGGGAGAATTATTTAATTAACCCGGGAATTTCTGAACCTTATGAGCACGTGAACATAGATAACAATACCTTCACTCGCCGCCAGCATGTGGAAGAGAAAGGATATGTTCGTGAGACCTGCTTAAGTGTTGCGCGTGCGTTTGAGGAGAAGTTATTTTTAGGAGCATCCTTTGCCTTTCGAAAAGTAGTGTTTGAAAAGAATTCAACATATTCAGAATCTTTTTCTTCGAACGGAACCGCTATTAATTATTCTTTAATCGAAGACAATAACACGTCCGATGTTGTAACAAAAGGCCCCTCAGTTCAAGCTAAATTAGGTGTTCAATATGTCCCTAGTCCATATGTTCGTTTGGGAGCTTTTTGGCATTCCTCGTGCAAGCAATCGATAAGCGATAACTATACAGCGAAGATGGAGACTAACATTGGAGCAACCCCATACAGTTATTCTTCTGACAAAAACGTTTTTGATTATGGTTTTCAAATTCCGGCTATGGTGGGTGCTGGAGCTGCATTGATCTTGGGTAATTTTGGAATCTTATCGGCGGACTATGAATCTTCTGATTTTTCGAAAATGACGATGTACGGAATTACAGGCGGGACTTCGGAATTCGCTCTAGAAAATCAAGCAATTCAGGAGAATTTTAAGCGAGTGC
>CAMDFE010000102.1 GCA_945897395.1 Chryseobacterium gleum
AACAACGCAAAAATCAAACAAGTGAAATCTCCACTGCCCGGGCTTGTGCTTTCCATAAGCGCCGAAGTTGGAAAAGAAATTAAAAAAGACGAGCCTCTATTAATTTTAGAAGCTATGAAAATGGAAAATGTAATCAAGAGTCCAACCGATGGTGTGGTAAAAAGCATTTCTGTAAATGCCGGACAAGCCGTTGAAAAAGGATCGGTCATGATTACTTTTGAATAGTCAAATGAAACAGCTGTTTTTAGCCATATCACTATTTTTCTTTGTTGCTCAAGCAATGGCACAACCGTGTGCGGGTGTTGCAAGCAATGTATTGTGCGCCGATGCCCCTGTGACGACCGAACAATTGGTTTCCGCTCCATTCAACACGGGGTGTTTCAGTTATTCAATGACAAATTTTTACAGCTTTCATACTGGAACCACTCCAAATGGTGTCCTTGAAGCGGCATTACTGCTTCAGGATTGCGATGATTTTTCTGGGAACAACACCATGGGGCTTGTGGTTGCTGAACTAATTCCTTCCTCAGACCCTTGCTTACCGGCGTCATACAATATTATTAGTCCGTGCTTCACCACAGATTCGAGTGAGGTTTTTTTCGTTGGAGGATTACTTCCCGATCAGGACTATGTGATTCTTGTGGGTTCAGATCACGATCCTCTTTTCGGAATTTGTTCATACGATTTATTCATTGGAGGATCTGCGGTAGATATTGTCGCAGGAACTTTCCCCTATGAAATTGTTTTAGGCGAATCCACTTCAGCCATAGCGCAAGGTGGAAGCCCGGGAACAACCTACACTTGGGAGCCAATGCCGGAATTCAACGAGATAACCAGTGATTCAACCATGACCTTTTATCCAACTGAAGAAGGACAAACGATCTCCATTTCCGCGGTTGGAACCATCGGAGACTGCACCGTGAACGCTCCCATTTTCGTCAATATTCTATCTCCAATTTCAATCTACAACGCACTTACTCCGAACGACGATAACATAGATGACACTTGGACAATCGGCGGAATTGACCGACCCGTATTCGAAGCCGCTGTGGTAAGTGTTTTCGATAGATGGGGACAACAAGTATTTAAATCGCTCGGATATCGCACGCCGTGGGACGGCACGAACAACGGAAAGTATTTACCTACGGGCGCATACTACTACGTCATTGAATTGAACACATACAACTTATACATACCTCCGTATGTAGGAATCGTTTCAATATTAAGATGAAAAAGATCCTGACCATACTCGCCCTTTTGTGGATCTTCGCTTCCAATGTGCAAGCACAACAGCTTCCGCATTACACGAATTTCACGTACAACTATTTAAATTACAATCCCGCTGTAACCGGCAGCACGCCTTGCTTAGAAGCTCGCGTAGGATATCGCAAGCAGTGGACAGGATTTCAGGGCGCACCAACAACAGGGTATGTAAACGTTCACAACAAATTCGGGCAGCGCAGATACAATTTTCATGGATTGGGTGTCATGGTGGAAAACGACACGTACGGACCTTTCGGAACCACTTCGCTCGTAGCTAACTACGCCTACCACATGAAATTAACGAAGGGCTATTCCTTGTCTTCAGGAATTGGCGTGGGCTTTACGCAATACCGCCTTGGTTTAGGTGGAATTACAATGCCCGACATAGAAATAGATCCAGTGATTGGAAACTCTTTGGGAAGCATCGTAGCCCCTACGGTGAATTTCGGATTGTGGCTTTACCGCAAAGACAGATTCTACGGATTGTCTGTTCGACAACTCACTCAACCAAAAGTAAAAGGACTTCCAGATACACAGATGAGAAGGCACTTTACGTTGGCGTATGGAAGGGCTGTTCAACTGAATGATAATTTCACTTTTAAACCCGCTGCGTTGTTGAATTATGTGGGGAGAAGCAAACCATCATTAGAGGGACAGGCGATGCTTGATTACAAAAAAGTTATTGCAATTGGTCTCGCAGGTAGAACCGGTCACGGCGGGTCTGCCCTTGTGAAATTAGATGCGCTTCCGTATTTAACGATTGCCTACGCCTACGATATTACCGCAAATCGCTTGCGCTACGCCGCTACAAACTCGCATGAAATTACCTTAGGTTTCCGTGCTTGCGGACTCAAAGAACGCAATCACGTTCCTTGCGCAGCCTACGACTAATGAACATAGAAGATTTTTTCGAAACATGTCAGGGCATTAGTGAAGAGGTAACGTCTGATTTACCCTTCAGCGAAAGCGCGTTGGTTTTTAGAATTGAAAATAAAATCTTCGCCATGGTTAATCTCGATAATTTCGAAAAAGGAATTAACCTGAAATGCGACCCCGAAAGAGCCATCGAACTTCGTGAAGAATACAACGGCATTCAACCCGGTTACCACACCAGCAAAAAACATTGGAACCTCGTCATCCCGAACAGCGACGTCCCCGATAAATTATTGAAGGAGCTTGTTCAACACAGCTTCGATCTGGTAAAGCCTAAATCAAAGAAGAATAAATAGATTCTGCGAGAGGTGTGTTCACAATGTTCTACGAAAGGTCCTGCGGAAGGTGTATTGACAAGGTTCTACGAAAGGTGCTTTGCAAGGACGCTTCGCGTAGCGACCTTCTGAAAGACCTTGCAAAGCAACTAAACCAACGTGTATTTGTAAGTCTTAAACCCAAACGCATGCCTCTCATCAACTCCCTGTTCCAAAATCAATTCTCTCGAATATAAACTCGCATCGAATTCAGGGAAGTGCGCATGCGCTCCAGGGAATTCACCTTCAATATGCGTCAAATAAATATGCTGAACAAAGCCTTCACGCAGGGCCCAAGCGTAGATTTGCTCGCCGCCGATAATGAACACTTCTGTTTCGCCTCCTTCGCGAGAAAAACCCAATGCCCGACTTAGTTCGTCGAAGACCACACAACCTGGAGCGTCGTAATTCTTGTCTCGAGATAAAACAATGTTCACGCGATTTTTAAACGGACGAAAAGCAAGCGGAATGCTTTCATAGTTTTTCCTTCCCATGATAATGTGATGTCCCTTCGTAGTGTCCTTGAAGAACTTCATGTCGTTCGGAAGATGCCACATTAAATCGTTGTCTTTACCAATCTCACGATTCAAGCCCATGGCGGCGATTACTGAAATTTCCATTAGATAGCAACTGCTGCTTTAATGTGTGGATGCGGATCGTAGTTTTCAATTGAAATATCGTCCATAGTGAATGCAAAAAGATCTTTCACTTCTGGATTTAATTTTAAGGTTGGAAGTGTGCGGTGTTCACGAGTCAATTGCAGTTTCGCTTGATCCACGTGGTTGGAATACAAATGCACATCTCCACCGGTCCAAACAAAATCACCCACTTCCAAATCGCACACTTGTGCAATCATGTGAACCAACAACGCGTAGGAAGCTATGTTGAAGGGAACACCTAAAAATGTATCGCAACTTCTTTGGTACAATTGACAACTCAATTTTCCTTCCGCCACGTAAAACTGAAACAAACAGTGGCAGGGCGGAAGCGCCATATCTTCAATGAATGAAGGGTTCCAAGCAGAAACAATGTGTCTGCGACTATTCGGATTTTTTTTCAATCCGTTTACCAAATTAACAATCTGATCGGTTGAGCTTCCGTCTGGATTCGGCCATGAGCGCCACTGGTAGCCGTATACAGGACCTAAGTTTCCATTTTCATCGGCCCATTCGTCCCAAATGGAAACTCCGTTATCCTTTAAATAAGAAATGTTCGTGTCGCCTTTTAGAAACCACAAAAGCTCTACGAAAATGCTTCGTGTATGAAGCTTCTTCGTTGTTATTAGCGGAAATCCTTCCGCTAAATTAAATCGCATTTGATGTCCGAAAACGCTGTAAGTTCCCGTACCCGTGCGGTCTTCCTTCTTCGCGCCGTTGTCTAAAAGGTGTTGTAACAAATCGTGATACTGCTTCATGCTCCAAATGTAATTGAGGACATTCAAATAAAAATGAGGTGTTCAAAAAGGATTAGCCCCTTTTGACAAGTTTCGAAAATTTTCGATTTTTGCTAAAGCTGAAAACTCACCCACGTAGCGTCATCGGTTTGATCTTGCGCTCCTTTCCAGGTAGCAAACAAATCGTCAATGCCGCATTTGTTGTCCAAGAACACCTGTCCGCTTTCAATCCATTGAATAAGTCCGCTCATACGCAGACGCTTGTTCGACACTTCGCCTATTTGATCGTAAAGTCCATCTGAACACATGACAACTCGCTTTCCTTTTATGTTCACTTTTCCTCCGGCAACATCTGTTTGTTCAAGATCTAAATGAAGAAACCCCTTCGACTTTGAAATAATTTCAACCTCATTGCTTTCATTCACCAACATGAGATTCGAATTCAAACTCCCCCAATCAGCGTCGCCTGTTTTTAAATTAACCTGCATAAGTGCCAAGTCAAAACCTGCAACCATATCTGAATATTGAACATCTCTGCGCAATCTCTTCTTCAAGTCGTATACAGTACCACTCACAATTTCCTTCACGTTAACTGCCCCAACAAGGTGACTTGTTTTTTCAGAAAGAAAATCACTTACCAAAACAGTGAGCAATGCGCCAGCTAAGCCGTGTCCCGTGCAATCGCCTTGAGCAATAAGAACAGAATCTCCCAAATTTTTATACCAATAAAAGTCTCCTGAAACAGCTTCTGCCGAAGTGCTAAACACATGCAGTTTCGGCAATACATCCCACGCATCTGTGTGATTTGGTAAAAAGCACTCTTGAACAAATCGCGCGTATTGAAGTCCCTGCCTAAGCTCTTCGTTTTTCTGATTTAATTCTGCTGTTCTGTCAATGACCTTCTGCTCCAATTCTTTATGGAGAATTTCAAGCTCTTGTGTTCGCTTGGACAATTCAGTTTCGTTGTCATAAATGTGAATGGCCTCTAACACCGTAAGCTCCAAGTCCTTCGGCTCCCAAGGTTTTTCTATGTATCGAAACAATCGAGCTTTACCTAAGACTTCTGAAACCGCCTGTAAATCAGCCTGACCCGTTAGCATTATCTTTTTGCTCGTCGGTGAAAGTATTTCCAATTGACCCAACAATTCACTGCCTCTCATTGGAGACATCATATAGTCGCTAATAACACACAAAAGTTCTCCGCCTTCTTCAAGTAAGGGAATTACTTTTTCTAACGCACTTTCGCCTGAATTGGCCGTTAACAATTCAATTCCTTCCGGTAAAAAGCTTTTTACATGAAGCGATAAGACGCTCAGAATAATAGCTTCATCATCTACAAGAATAATGTATCGTTTTCCTCTTCTCAATTGGTGTGGATTTACGACGCAAGATTAAACTATAATTCTTAATCTGCGTTTGTTTTAGGCTGAAATTATAGGCCTATTCAACGGTCTTGCGTAGACTAATAATGGCGTCCTTTCCTTTTGTAATAACAGAGTTAATGGCCGTTTTAACAAGGTCAGATAAACCATCTGATTTCAATTCGTTCGAAATAGCTGCAAAAGATAGTCCGTCTGGACGGACACCTATAATTTCCATGCTCGCTTTCAACTGATGAAGCTCGTGACGCAAAGCCAAAACATCTGAACCAACTAAAGCCAATTCCAATCGGTCCAATTGTGGGGGAAGGTGCTTTAGGTATCCGGCAACAATATCTCTCAATGCGTCAATATCATTTCCTACGTATTGTTTCAAAACGGAAAGATCTAACTCTTCCGCAACTTCATTCCCATCTTTTGTAGATTCTGTCGCCATCACTTCAGTACTCCACTTTTTCATTATTTCCACCAACACTCGTTCTGAATAAGGTTTCACCAAATAATCGTTCATACCCGCCTGCTTACAAATCTCAACCTCTTCACGCATGGCGTTTGCGCTCAATCCAATAATCGGGATGGTCATTTTCAGTTCATTACGAATGTACTTCGTGGCTTCTAATCCATCAACAACAGGCATCTGAACATCCATTAGCACAAGGTCAAATTCTTGTTGTTGAATAAGGTCAATGGCCTCTTGACCATTATGCGCAATGGTTAAAACAACTTCGCACTTTTTTAAGATAACTTGAAGAACCATGCGATTCAGCTCATTGTCTTCAACAGCTAAGATGCGAAGACCTTTAAGCGATTTTTGTAAATCTGTAATTTCT
>CAMDFE010000103.1 GCA_945897395.1 Chryseobacterium gleum
GGTGGATACAATGTTTTCGAATTGAACGACGAGCACGTTCATTTCTACCACAGCTCAACACCCTTGTTAAACAAAGGATTCAACGCTTTCAGTGGTGCCACCGATTGCAATCTTTGCGGAAACATTGCAACCATCACTTCAACAAATTGCGCCCCCATTGCATTGGCCAGCGCACAAAACGAATGGCTTCCTATTGCATCGGGTAGCTCAGGCATTGCACTATTCACATCGAATGCTTGTGCTAACGGAAACCTTTGCGCAATCATGCTTAGTCCATCTACCCCGGTTTATACGCTATGTCCTTCAGTCATTGGAATTCTTAGTCCAACAAAATCTTTAACACAAGCGAGCATGCAACAAAAGACGCTTTCAGATTTGCCCGTCATTTCAACCACAGAATACGGACAATTACCTCTTGATTCTGCGCTATCGTTAGCGGCCACATTGGCCTATGCAACAGATTCGCTATTCGAAGGAAAGCGTTCGATAAAGCTTTTCCATGAAATTCTGACATCTCCTTTAGATCGCAGCAGCAGCGAAATTCGATCTTTGTCCGATTGGGGAATTGGAATGATGAAAAAGATGATCGAAGAACTCATTCTTCGCGGAGAAATAATTCCCGAGAACAATTCAGAGTCGTTTGAAATCGCTGTTCAGCGCTATGTAAATTCATTGAATGCTTGCACCGATAGCTTGGTGTCAGACTCATCGTTTCACTCCCAATTTTGGGTTGAACTTTCGAAAGCACAACTCTTCCGTTCATTAGGGAATTCGAGCCTTTGCTACAATATACTTAATCAATTAAATACCTGTAACATAGAGGGCGAAGAATTAGAAGAGCTCTTGTACTGGAAGTCGCTTACATTAAGTGAAATGACAAGTGCTCCATCGATTTCATCCAATATGAATGATTCTGTTTTCACTTCACTGAGCAGTTCAAATTTTCCATTTGGAATTGAAATACTCGGTCCACAAGAAGTGCTTTTCTATTCCTGTTTTTCAGACAACAAAAATTTGAATCCATTTTCAGGAAAAATAATTCCTTCCATTAATGCAGGCGAATTCAAACTTCAATTCACCAAGAAAAATAATTTAGTGAAATGGAAAATTCTCAGCGCTGTTGGACAACTAATTCATGAAGGAAATACTCGCGACTGTTCTGAAATTCCATTCAATATTGAACTCGCAAATGGATGTTACCTCCTACAATACATGTTGGACAACGGGAACATTCAGACTGAAAAATTCGTGATTGAAAACTAACTACAGGTGCATGAGAATATAAACTCCTGCACCGCTAAAGAAACCTACCATGGCCCAGAATGAGATGTTCTTCAAGTACCACGTGAACGACATCTTCTCTAGCCCCATTGCAGCCACACCTGCGGCAGATCCTATGATTAGCATACTTCCGCCGGTGCCTGCAGTGTAGGCCAAAAAATGCCAGAACGTTCCGTCTTGCACAAAATGAGATGCCCAAAAGTCAGTGGTACCAGCAGCTTCAACAGGATACATTCCAATGCTTGCAGCAACCAAAGGAACATTGTCTACAATGGCCGAAAGAACACCAATCGCAATATTTATCGCATAGGTATTGTTGAGTTGCTCCTTCAACCAAAAAGAAAGTTGTGTGAGGTGTCCGGCCTCTTGCAAGGCACTCACTGAAAGTAAAATTCCCAAGAAGAAAAGAACGGAAGGCATATCAATTTTTCTCAATGCGCTCAACGCTGAATACTTCGCTTTATCGGAATCCATTTTTCTTCCGTTCATGAGATCTGTAACGAGCCAAAGCACACCCACCGAAATCATCATTCCCATGAATGGAGGAAGGTGTGTTACTGTTTTGAAAACAGGTACGAATAACAATCCGCCCAAGCCTAAAACAAACACGATCATTTGCTTTGAACGAGCCAAATCACTCGTCGCTGTTTCGTTTGAATCGGGACGTTCTAAATTTCCCTTCAAAACAAACGACAAAACAATTACCGGGACTAATAGACTTATCAAACTTGGAAGAAAAAGTTCTGAAATGACAGGTCCTGTAGTGAGTTGTCCGCCTATCCAAAGCATCGTCGTTGTTACATCTCCAATAGGACTCCACGCACCACCTGCGTTAGCCGCAATAACAATTACACCAGCAAAAAACCATCTCGATTTTTGATTACTGATCAACTTTCGCGCAAGACTAACCATGACAATAGCCGTGGTTAAATTATCCAACGCAGCAGACAAGAAGAACGAAATCAAAGAAATAATCCAAAGCAATTTAACTTGATTGGTTGTTGAAATGCGATCCGTAATTATTGAGAATCCGTTGTGTGCATCAATGATTTCAACAATGGTCATAGCGCCCATTAAGAACAATAAGATTCCGGAAATTTCTTCAATGTGATGACCCAATCTTCCTTCCAACACTTCATGTGAAATTCCTGTTGGGGCAAGAACTAAAAGCGTCCAGCACAAAACTCCAGCAATTAATGCTGTTGCTGCTTTATCAATTTTCACTGCATGTTCCGCTGCAATGAGCACATAAGCAAGAACGAAAATTATTAGTATTGCTGTAATCACTGTCCCTCTATTTTACTTGTTTTTAAATACATGCGAATGTCGCTCTTGGCGCCCAACTGCATCACTTCCACCAAATCTTGAACAGGTAAATTCCGATCCATTGAAATAGAACAGGTGCTCTCTGGAAAAGTTTTTCCAATGTATTCCAAACGTTGACCCAATTGCTCAACACTCATTTTTTCTCCATCGAGATAATAATCGTGATATTCATCTACAGCCAATTGTAAAGACTTCTTCGGTTCACGTTGCTGTGTTTCACCGGCTTCTGGCAAAAGAACTTTAATGACATTTGGATTAGCAAGCGTTGAAAGAATTAGAAAAAACAAAAGCAAGAAGAACATAATGTCGTTCAACGCATGTGTGTTCACCACAGCTCCTCGCTTCTTTCTTCTCTTTATATTCATTTTCCTTGAAGGAATAATGTTTTAAGTTGAAGAGAATATTCTTCCATTTGCGACACAAACTTGTCTACTGAATTTTGTAGCAACTGATAAAAAACGAAGGCAATAATTCCAACCACCAATCCGCCTGCAGAAGAAACCATCTTCTGATAAAGGCCTTCCGAAATAACTCCGATGCTAATGTCTGCTGTGGTTGAAATATCGAAGAAGATTGTAATAACTCCCGCTATGGTTCCTATGAATCCCAATAGCGGCGCGACTCCCGCAACAATAGACAACACGTTCAATCTTCTTTCCAAATAAGCCACTTCCACATTTGCAGCTTGATCCATTAACTTCTCTTGCTCATCACCAGAGATTTCTGTTAGTGCTGCATATTGAAAAATACGCGACCATGCTGCGTTGTCTTCTTCACACAAACGCGCAGCTTCTGTATTATTTCCAACTTTCAATGCCGCTAAAAAATTTTCGAAATTATTCTTCTTTCCAACACCTTGCTTTCCTAAAAAAAGATAGCGTTCAATCACAATCACAATCGTTAAAATAGAGAGAAGCAAAAGTGGAATCATTACCCATCCTCCCTTGAAGATAAGGCCAATTAAATCCAACGATTTCTCATAGGTTGCCCCTTCCGGTGCGGCTTGTAAATCGATCAGCTTAAACTAGTTTTTTTAATGCAATCTCAAACGCGTGCTTCGAAACGAACTGTTCTTCGCTTCCTTGCTGATGAACATTTTTCAATGCTTCACCAATAATTTTAGAAGTGTCAGAGAAGATTCCTTCGTCAGATAAATCAACCTCTGAATCGCTCATTAAGTAAGCGAAAACTCTCGCCATTCCGCAATTCGAAATGAAATCCGGAACGACACTAAAATGTGCATCGCACCATTCCGAAATAGGTCCGTAAAATATTTGCTGATCTGCAAACGGAACATTCGCTCCACATGCAATTACAGATACTCCTGCTTTGTGCATGCGCTCTGCCTGATCTTGACTCACCAAGCGCGAGGCAGCGCATGGAAGGAATACATCGGCTTGAAGATCCCAAACTTTCGCATTGATTTCTTCGAACGAAAGCATTCCTTCAGCAACCAACGTGTTGTTCACGCGATTCAAAAACAAGGTGCAAATCTCTTCGAACGTATATCCGTTTTCGTTGATCAATCCGCCGTTTCTGTCAATAATTCCAACAACAGAAGCACCGGTTTGACTCATATAAAAAGCAGCTGCAGCACCCACATTTCCCCAACCTTGTACAATCACTTTCTTGCCTACAAGGCTCTTCTCATTTTTCCATATTTCGAAAAAATGACGAACGCTTTCTGCAACACCGTAACCGGTAATCATGTCGGCTACTTTGAATTTCATATTCACATCTGGAGAAAACTTTTCGTCCTCAATGATGCTTACAACACCTCTTCTCAAATTTCCAATGCGCTTTACTTTCTGCGCTTCCGTAGGCTTGAAGTGTCCGTTGAACACGCCTTCTTGCGGATGCCAAACACCGCAATCTTCCGTCATTGGAATTACTTCATGAATCTCGTCAACATTCAAATCGCCACCTGTTCCGTAGTAATGCTTCAACAATGGAGTTACTGCAGCATACCAACGCTTCAACACTTCCTTCTTGCGAGGATCGGCCGGATTGAAATTAATTCCGCTCTTTGCGCCGCCGATTTGTGGTCCGCTTACCGTGAATTTCACTTCCATTGTTTTCGCAAGAGACAATACCTCGTGCTTATCTAAACCAGCTCTCATGCGGGTTCCACCACCTGCGGCACCACCACGCAATGAGTTTATAACTACCCAACCTTGTGCTTCAGTAAATGGATCATTCCATTCAAATACAATTTCTGGTTTCTTATTTTCGTACTGCGACAATAAATCCTTCATTCTCTTGTTAATTTAGTCTTCACAAAACTAACACAAAACATGCGTTCTCTCAGTAGGTATTGGAAAAGGCATCGGTTGGTTATTTGTGCGCGGATAAACAATATTGTACTTCCTTTGTTTTGAAATTAAACTTAGGAAAATCATGTTGCGTTCTGTTCTCATTTTCATTGCATTCATTGCATGTTCTATTGCTTCTGCTCAAAACGGAAGTATCTCCGGTGTTATCATCGACAAAAACGCACAAACCGCGCTAACAGGGGCTAACATTGTGTTGCAGAACACCGACCTCGGTGCTATTTCTGATGTCGATGGAAAATTTTCCATTGGAAAAATTCAACCCGGAACCTACAATGTGAAAATTTCTTTGCTGAATTTTCTTCCTGTTGAACTCTTCAACATAGTTGTAACAAACGGAAATACAAATACGTTTACTGTTGAATTGGAACGAATCAGCGAGCAAATGAATACGCTCGAAATTAAACGCTATACCTACGGAAAAGCAACAGAGACGCCACTTAGCGTGCAAAGCCTTACCGCAGAAGAAATTCGCAGCAATCCTGGAGGAAACTTCGACATCTCGAAAGTTATTCAAGCACTTCCGGGTGTAGGCGGACTTTCAGGAGCAGGTGAAAGAAACGATCTTCTGATTCGCGGAGGAGCGCCAAGTGAGAACGTTTATTATTTAGATGGAATTGAAGTTCCACAAATCAACCACTTCAGCACGCAAGGATCTTCAGGCGGACCGCAAGGAATCATCAATGTAAGTTTTATTGAAACGGCTACATTGAACAGCAGCAGCTTCAATGCGAAATACGACAACGCTCTTTCTTCCGTTCTTCAATTTAAACAACGAAACGGAAACGCACAACAAGTAAAAGGAAACGGAAGAATTTCAAGCACAGAAGTGGCGGGCACTTTAGAAGGTCCTATTGGAAAGAACACCACGTTCTTGGCTTCGGTTCGACGTTCGTATTTGCAATATTTCTTTGAACTTATAGATCTTCCGATTCGTCCGAACTATTGGGATTTCCAGTACAAGATCAACACACAACTCAACAAGAAAACCACCTTAACCGCAATTGGTTTGGGTGCAATTGATGAATTCACGTTTGGAGTTCCTAAAAATTCCGATCCAACGAAAGAGTACATCATTCGTTCGAATCCGAATATTAACCAATGGAACTACACGGTTGGTGTTACCTTGAAACACACCCTTGAAAACGGCTACTACAATTTAAGTTTAAGTCGA
>CAMDFE010000104.1 GCA_945897395.1 Chryseobacterium gleum
ACGGTTACTATCAGTTAGCGATTTACGCATTAATTGCTGGCGTTGTGGTAATTGCTCTATCTCCATTAATTAAAAAATTAATGGGTGGAGTGAAGTAAAATCGCTATTTCTTATATTCGCTTTATGAACAGATCAAATAATTCCATGTCAATTCGATTCATCATTTCCGCATTTATTGTTTCATTCACCTTGAATGCTTGCGCCCAAAATGTTCCTCCTACTGCAGCTAAACCTACTGGAACAGCTGCTATTCAATCCGACGCAGAAACATGGGAGACTGACTTAAACAAGGCCATTGCCCGTTCTTACGAAACGAAAAAACCAATTATGTTATTCTTTACGGGAAGCGATTGGTGCGGATGGTGCATTCGTTTGCAGAATGAAGTATTTCGTACTGAAACATTCACAAAATGGGCGAACGAAAATGTTATTTTAGTTGAGTTGGATTACCCAAGAAAAAAAGAACAACCTCAAACCATTAAAGATCAAAATAAACAACTGCAACAGATGTTCGCAGTTCAAGGCTACCCAACTTGTCACTTCGTAATGCCTACTCCAACCGACGACGGACGCATTAACCTTGCTTCTATAGGACAAAACGGATACATGGCGGGTGGTCCAGATGCTTGGATTGCGAAGGTGACGGAATTTCTTCCGAAAAACTAGGAACTACGTTGTTAGAACTTCGTTGTGGGAACTAACGTTGTTAGAACTTCGTTGTTACATCTACCTTGTGTTTCGATTTATTTCGAATTGACTGTAATCCTCCAAATCATAAAACTTAGTTTTTTGTAATCGTTGATTAATGGCGTGACATCTGAATTTGTTTCAATTTTGTCCTTTACTAACTGAAGCCAATAAACACTTTCCAAACACTCTTTTCTGGAAATTCGCAACTTGTGTATAAAGTCTTTTTTCGATTCGGCTGCTTGAGACTCTTCAATGTTCGCAGCTACGCTTGTGCTGCTTCGTTTTAATTGGTTGCTGATTTCAAATTCTCGTTTCGCTAATTTGAGCTCATTGCATAAATCGAAAACTTGATAAGATAGGTCTTTCGATACTTCACGTATTTTCATAGTTCTTTTAGTTTTAATTTGAGCAAATCTCAAACTATCCTCCAAAAATCCCTATACGCTGTTTATTCGTTTATTTAACCTTCAAATTCTTTCTCCCCAATAAAATTAACACTTCCAGACCTCCTTATTTCGCATAAACTCAACCGAACAACTCCGTTCTAACAACATAGTTCAAACAACGTAGTTCCAACAACATAGTTCAAACAACGTAGTTCCAACAACGAAGTTCCAACAACGTAGTTCCAACAACGTAGTTCCAACAACGTAGTTCCAACAACGTAGTTCCCGCAACACAGTTCAAACAACGTAGTTCAAACAACGTAGTTCAAACAACGAAGTTCAAACAACGAAGTTCAAACAACGAAGTTCAAACAACGAAGTTCTATAAATCCTTCGGATTTCCTTTTGTAATTGAAAATTCCTAGATTAACTTGCGCACACTAAAAACTGCAATTGCAATGGGAGAGACAGCAAGAATAATACTAGACGGAGTAGAATACGAACTACCCGTATTTACAGGCTCTACGAACGAAAAAGCTATTGACATTACGAAGCTTCGTGACTTAACTGGTTATGTTACTTTAGATAGCGGTTTCAAAAATACTGGGGCTGCAAAAAGCGCGATTACGTTTTTAGATGGAGAGGAAGGAAAATTGTGGTACCGCGGTTACCCAATTGAGCAAATTGCTGAATACGGCACTTTCTTGGAAGTTTCTTATTTATTGGTTTACGGAGATCTTCCGACTGAAAAAGAACTTCGCTACTTCACAGACAGCATCAGCCACCATACGTTGGTGCACGAAGACATGAAGCGTTTCTACGAAGCGTATCCAACTCACGCGCACCCAATGGGCGTATTGTCTTCCATGATCGCGAGTATGTCTACCTTTTACCCTGAATCTCAAAATCCAAATAACTTCAGAGACATTGATTTAACCATTCACCGTCTTATGGCTAAGATGCCAACATTGGCTGCGCAAGCATACAAAGTAAGTATTGGACATCCGATTGTATACCCACGCAACGCATATTCATACACGCAAAACTTCTTGCATATGATGTTCGCTTTGCCGACCTACGAATACGAAATTGATCCGGTTATTGAAGATGCTTTGAACAAGTTGTTAATCCTTCACGCAGACCACGAGCAAAACTGCTCTACCTCTACCGTGCGTATGGTTGGTTCATCGCAAAGTAACCTTTACTCTTCTATCTCTGCAGGTATTGCTGCTCTTTGGGGACCTCTTCACGGTGGTGCCAACCAAGCAGTAATTGAAATGCTTGAGAAGATTAAGAACGACGGCGGAGATGTTTCGAAATGGGTTGAGAAAGCAAAAGATAAAAATGACCCTTTCCGCTTGATGGGATTTGGTCACCGCGTTTACAAAAACTTCGATCCACGTGCACGTATCATTAAAAAAGCGTGTGACGATGTGTTGAACAAATTAGGTATTCACGATCCTATTCTTGACATTGCAAAGCAACTAGAAGAAGTGGCATTGAAAGACGAATACTTCATTGAGCGTAAGTTGTATCCAAACGTAGACTTCTATTCGGGAATCATCTACCGCGCTATTGGTATTCCAACTGAAATGTTCACGGTAATGTTCGCATTAGGACGTTTACCAGGTTGGGTAGCACAATGGAAAGAAATGATTGAACAAGGAGAGCCTATTGGTCGTCCACGTCAGATCTACACTGGACATACTCTTCGCGATTATGTACCGATTGCAAAAAGAGGATAATATTACGGGCTGCTTCGGCAGCCCTTTTCATTCAATAGAGTTTCAATAAATTTCAACATGGAAAACGGAAAAGTATCTGTCGAAAATGCAAACGGAATTGCAACCATCACCTTCTTTCACCCACAAAGCAATTCGCTTCCGGGTACATTGCTTCGTGAACTCGCTGCTACCATTGAGGAAGTAGGTACACGTGAAGATGTTCGTGTGGTTGTGTTGAAGAGTGAAGGGGAAAAAGCGTTTTGCGCTGGAGCTAGTTTCGATGAGTTAGTTGCCATTCAAACTACGGAAGAAGGAAATGTTTTCTTCTCGGGATTTGCCATGGTGATTAATGCGCTTCGCAAAATACCTCAACTCGTAATCGGACGTATTCAAAATAAAGCGGTCGGTGGTGGTGTTGGAATTGCTGCTTCTGTGGACTATTGTTTTGCAACATCTGCAGCTTCTGTTAAGCTGAGCGAATTAGTTGTTGGAATTGGTCCGTTCGTGGTCGGTCCGGCTGTTGAACGAAAAATTGGATTATCTGCAATGTCGCAATTGGCTATCAACGCAAGTGAATGGCAAAGCGCACAATGGGCGCGCGAAAAAGGATTGTATGCTGAAGTATTTGATACCGTTGAAGCTATGGATGCAGCTATTCAAGTTCTCGCTGACAAGCTAAACAACAGCAATCCGGAAGCCATGTCTGAGTTGAAGAAAATCTTTTGGAAAAACACCGAGCACTGGGGTACACTTTTGTTCGAGCGTGCAGGTATCAGCGGAAGATTGGTGTTGAGTGAATTTACCAGAAACGCTATCGCGAAATTCAAGGCGAAGTAAAATTCCACTTTGTGGATATATCCCTTCGGGATTGGTCCGCAAAGCGGATGTATCCACGAAGTGGATTGGTCCCTACGGGATTTGTCCTCCTGAGGATTTATTGCTGTTTCGTTTGAATAATTCTTGTATACCGTCTGCCAACTGTTTCCAATTATCAAACTCCTCTTGGTAAATAACACCAATACCTTGGGTATACGGACTCTGAGTGGTCGTTGTCATTCGACTGTCGTTACTTTCATTGTATACCATTAAACGAATTTTACCATCTTCTGTAATGTTGTATTCTACTCGTACATCTCCGATGTAGTTCGTAGTTTGACTGGTATTTGCACTTCCTCTTGCAACACCAAAGTTTCCGGTTACACTTACACGATCGTTGAATAGCTGTGTACTCAAAGCCAGTTCAATTTCTTCGTTACTGATTTTATCTCCCGGACGATAGTTAAATCCTAAATCGAAATCATCGCTAATCTGACTGAGCCAATTCGAAATCTGACTTGAAATTAATTCACTACCGTTGCTCGCCAATCCAACGCCCGAACTTGCGGTTTGAGTAATATTAGGCGGACTAATAAATCTACCCATAACCAACAATGCGAATGCTTGCCTGTTTCGCTCTTGCTCTGTGCTTATGACACTGGCTAATCGCGATTTCGTCAATTGATCAGATTGCGGCAATTCTAAATCGAAACCAATAGTAGGATTCATCATCTTCCCTTGAAGCCCCATTATTAGGTTCACGGGAACCCTTTTTCCTGAAGTTTGAGTGGGGTCTGGAATTATATCGCTCAAGCTAGCCGAAGCTTTGTAGATAGCTTGCAAATCAAGTTCCGCAGCCATCGGATCTCCATACCAAGCAATGGTTCCGCCTGGCTTCACCTCGAAAGGCTTATTCAATAAATTCTTCAACGTGAACAAATAACTTCCCTGTGTAAGTTCCAACATACCATACATGTTGAACGTGCTTAGGTTATTAATGATCATTGACAAATGCCCCTTCCCTCTTCCTTTCATCACATCTCCAACGGCTTCATCGAATATAATTTGAAACTCGGCGTCTTCAGTCACGTCTAGCTGCAGGTTCATGGTAATTCCGCTTAAGTCTGCTTTCAATTCCTTTTTAGTAACAGTATCTAACGGATTTAAAAATGAAATGTATGAGTCGAATTGCAATTCACCTGAAGAGCTCATTGGCAAAATGAACGTTGTTCCCTTCTCACTCCTTAACGTCATATCGAAAAACGTCTGCTCTCCGTATCCAGATATATCTAAAAACCCTGTCGTATAAGCCTTCCCATAAAAATCGCTGTTGTCTCCCTCCTTTGTGTTCATGGTAAGAAATGGCTTTTCCATTTCAACCAAAACATCGTATTGCCAATCTTCAAAGTTCTTGTGTAACACCTGCCCAGTAAGCCTTCCCTCGTTTCCATCTTCGTCATAAATTTTTATGTTGTTAAAGGCAAACATTTCGGGGTCAATATGAACTTTATCACTAAAGGTGTAACTCGTTTTTAAGAAAGGAACAGCCAACGAAGCGTTTCGGAGAATTAGATCACCTTCTAACTGTGGCGAATCCAAAGTTCCAGTTAAGCTAACCATTGAGGAAGCAAAACCGTGAATTCCTAAAACATCTTCACCAATAAATGCATTCAAAAGACTCAAGTCAAAACCATTCATCGTTAATAAAAAGTCCAATGGATTTTCTTCATTCTTTGGAGTGTATGTACCTGCGAAGCGCAATGGCTGAATATTGTCTCGCTCAATTTCCCCATCTGCGCGCAAGCGTTCCTTCTTGCTGTCCCAGTTGCTGTTCACACACAAATTCCCGATTTCATAATCATTGAGTCCCAACTCGAAGAGATTCAATTCCGACGTAACAATAGTCTTATCGTAAACATTACTCAATTCAACAACGCCGTTGGCCTCTCCTTGCAACTTCAAATCTTCACCCAACAAACCGTTCATTATGGAAAGATCCACATTGCCTAATTCGATGCGCAGAGGGGAAGAAGGATGCTCGGAAACGATACCGTTAATTCCCAAATATTCCAATTGATTATACATTCTGAATCCATTCACCCCAAGGTCTTTGTGGCAAAGTGTAATTGAGGCGTTAGGAGCCCAGTCCCATGTTTCATTATTGACAATCAACGAACTTCTTCCGGTGCGATATTCAAAGTCATCGAAACTATGCAAGAAAAAGACCCCATTCAAATCACCCGTAAGGAATTCCCCGGGATTACCCCACATGAGAGCGCTATACACCGTATCGCCCAAGGATTGCAAGTCCCAAGATAAATTGCTTATCATTTTCGCATCCCCGTCTAGAACTTCATTTACTTGAACAGTAAGAAAAATCGAATTCAATTCACGCGAAATATCCAAGACTATATCTTCCGCTATATAATCTTCGAACTGAATTCTCGGAGATCCTAAAGTTCCTGAAAGTTCATTGTTTTTTTCATCTACA
>CAMDFE010000105.1 GCA_945897395.1 Chryseobacterium gleum
ATCTAATTTCAATTGGACAGAATTTGTTCAACACAGAGATTTTGAGAAGGTTGAATTAAGGAATGATTTCGAGCATGGTGTTTTCCAATTGTATCCTGAAATTGCAGAGATTAAGTCGGCATTCTTGAAAGCAGGAGCGATTTATTCAAGCATGTCGGGCACAGGAAGTACGGTCTATGCTTTGTTTAACGAAGAACCTCAGATTAAATGGCGTGAAAACTACTTTTCTCGAACTTTTTTGCTCTAGCGAATGTATTTAGAGTAAAATGAAATATATTTGCTTATCTCATGTCCATGGAAAACAAAAATAATTCTACTACACCTATTGTGAATCCGCTTCAAGAAGAATTGAACGAGATGAAAGCACAGAAGGAAAAACTCGAGCGTGAGTTGTTGGCTCGTGAAGAATTAATGCAAAGTATGTTTTCTCTTTTGGCCGAAAAGAAAAAGTAAATAACTTTTTTGTTTCAACATTTCTTCGTTTCTTAGGCGCACTAACCACAATCAAAATGCGTAAGATATTTTTAGGCCTCTCGTTATTTTTATCTGTTTCCATATTTGGACAAAACGATATTGAAAGAAATTTCGATCCGTTGGAAGTTAGACTCTATCAATCTGAAGAGGCCTACCACTCCGACAAACAAATGACTTTATCGAATACATCGGTATGGAAGTCGTTTCAATTAGCACATCCGAAATGGACATCTCTCTTTATTGAAAGAACGGGAATGCCATCCAAGGCATTCGGAAATCCAATAGACGTCAGCGGATCTTCCGATTCTGAAAAAGCAATTTCATTTTTGAATGAAATTAATCAGTCTTTTTGCAGCGGTGCGATTCAGCTTTCAACGAGACCAGAAATAAAGACTAGTAAATTCACAAATGTTGTTTTCGATCAGACTTTCAATGGAATGAAAGTTCTTTTTAGTAAGTCTTCTGTGAAGTTGGTGAATGGGAAAGTGGTTCAATTCGCTTTCGGTGTTCATCCTGATATTCAATTGGATGAGAGGCCTGTCATAGGATTGCTACAAGCGCGATTGGCCGCATTGCAAGGAATTACGACATCAATTGAAATTATTCGATCAACGGGTGATATCTCAATTTTACCTGTACCTAAAGCTAGTTCGTTTGAGTATCGTAAAATCTACATGGTAACTGTTTCAACTCGCAACTCTCAAAATGTTCCGCAACGTTACCTTACTTACATTGACGCGCTAACAGGAAAAATTTTAATGCGAAAGAACTTGGTGTGTCATGCTGACGGTGGTCCCAAAAAAACTGGAGCTGAAGAGCTTGTTGTTGACTTACAAGTTAACGGAGATGTTTATATGACCAATCCATATGGTGTAGTCACAAATGAAGGATTAAACAATATATACGTAACAGTGTCGGGAACAGATTATGGCACGGATATAAATGGTTCAGGAACCTTTCCCCTCAACGCAGGAGCAAATGCTATTGTTAGATTGGAAGGTCCTTGGAGTACTGTTAATACGGATGGAGTAACCCCGCAGAAAAATGTAACTCTTCAAGCTGGATTGAATACCATTGATATGTCAACAGCGGCTAATGTTCGTGAACTTTCTGCATATAAAAGTGTGAATCGTATTCACGACCATTGCAAAAGTTGGATGCCAACTTTTACAGGAATGGATTTCCAACTTACAACCAATATCGACTTAACTTCTGGTGATTGCAATGCCTTTTATGATGGTAGTTCAATTAACTTTTATGCTATCGGCAATGGTTGTAACGCGACAAGTCTTTTATCAGACGTCGTATTTCACGAATACGGTCATGGTATAAACGATAACTACTATCAAAGCCAAAGTTCATTTTTTTTCAATGGTGCTGTTGGAGAGGGTTATGCTGATTATTGGGGAATTTCTTTAGGCAACAGCCCAGTAGTAGGTGTTGGTTTCTATACAGACAACGAAGATGGTATAAGAAGATATGATACCGAGCGCAAGGTTTATCCGCAAGATTTAGTTGGTGAAGTGCATGCCGATGGAGAAATAATTATGGGTGCTTGGTACGACACGCACTTATTAATGGGTGGAGATTGGAATGCAACAATGCCATTATTCGTTGAATCCTATGCTGGTTTACAGGCCGAGACTGCTGATGGTAACGAAGGTGAGGCATACACGGATATTTTGCTAGATGTTTTATTGGCTGATGATAATGATGGTGACATTACAAATGGAACGCCAAATGGAAATGCAATTGTTGAGGGATTCTATTTGCATGGCATTACGCTAATCTCTCCAGCTGTAATAAATCATACACCACAGGCTTTCGCAAATCCTATTGTGCCGATTACACTTACTGCAGATTTAGATTTATTCTTTCCATATACACAGTACTTATCTGATGTAAACTGTCATTACCAAGTGAATAATGCACCGTGGCAAACTGTGGCAATGATCGACGCATCGGGATCTTTTGAAACCACCTTTGATGGTTTCAATCCAGGAACAATTCTAAAGTATTACTTCACGGCCAATGATACAAACGGTTCCGTAGGAACTGTTAATCCAGTCGGTTCGCATCAAGCTTTATTCCCAACACTTCCGCACATAACATTAATTGGTGTAAACGAAGTTGGACGTCACGATTGCGATAACAACGAAGATTGGGGCACATGGCAAACAGGAGTTGCGGGTGACAACGCAACAACAGGAATTTGGTTGTTGGAAATTCCAATTCCAAGCGTAACAGTGGATGTTGCTCCGGGTACAATTGTTCAAACAGGAGATCAAGTAACTCCAGCTGGAGAGTATTGTTTCTTCACCGGAAACGGAACCATCGGTGGTGGAATTGGAGAGAACGATGTAGACGCAGGAAGAACCACTTTGCAAACCACAACAATTGATCTTTCAAGTTTCATTAATCCTGTGATTAGCTACTACCGCTGGTACACAAACAGCCCTCCGGGTGGTGCAAATCCTGGAGCAGATTACTGGCAGGTTAGAATGAGTAACAACAACGGATCTACTTGGACCTATGTTGAAAATACAAAAACGAGCGATATGCGTTGGAGAAGAAACGCTTTCCATGTAAGTGATTACATGACTCCAACCGCACAAATGAAACTTCAATTTATTGCGAGTGACAGCCTTCGTCCAACAGTGAATCTAAATGGTGGATCTTTGGTTGAAGGTGCTTTGGACGATTTCATTGTTTATGAAGATGCAATCATTGGTGTTGAAGAGAATATGGTGAATGTATTCAATGTTATTGCTTTCCCAAATCCAACAACAGCATCAACGCGCATTCAATTCCAGCTATCGAAACCTGAGTCCATTGAGGTTTTAGTTTTAGACGCCGTTGGAAGAACGATCTACACAATTCCGGCTCATGAATATGGAACGCAACAGCAGAACATTTTAATCCCCTCTGAAAAATGGGCGAAAGGAACCTATCAGGTTACACTTCGTCAGAATAGAAAGAACATTGGAACTTACAAGATCATTAAAGAATAAGAAGATGACTTCAAATAGAGAGGCTGGAATTTTTCCAGCCTTTTTTATTTCGAGATTTTCTTAACGAAAACGGCAGGATTTCCCGCCCATACTTCGTTTTCAGGAATGTTAGTTCGAACAACACTTCCTGCGCCAATTACGGCGAAATCGCCAACAGTAATACCTTTCATTAAGATTGAATCGGCACCAATAAAAACATATTTCCCAATATGAATAGGGGAGTTCTTGGCATTTGAATCGATATCTATTGTTCGCTGTTCAATGGAAGTTGGATGGAAATCGGTGTCCCAAATTTTACAATTTCCGCCAACAATGGTGTGGTCACCAATTGTAATTTCTTCGCGACAACAAATGGTTGAATTGGAAAATCCAACATCTTCACCGATGGTCAATTTGGCATTTTTTCCAATCATAATGGAAGAGGAGGAACCGCTACCAATAATATTCGCGAATCGATGCGAATTGACGAGAAAGTCTTTACCCAATTTGAAAGTGCCCTTATTCGAAACGAAGAGAAATCCGTAACAGTGAACTTTCCAAAAGGCCACACCCTGAAGAGTTAACCAAAAGGCGTTGAGAGGCCAGTAAAGTATATAGAGTAGTGTCTTCAATTAATGTTTTGCGTTTGCTGAATTTTCAAGATACCACTGATAAACACGTCCAATCCCCTCTTGAAGGGAAACAGAATGATTAAAACCGAGTGAATGCAGTTTAGAAACATCCGTGAGCTTTCTCATGGTTCCATCTGGCTTTGTTGAATCGAAATGAAACTGACCGCTGTAACCGATAACATCTGCAATTAATTTTGCTAAATCTTCAATTGAAATTTCTTCTCCTGTTCCAATGTTTATGTGCGTATTACGAATTTCTTCTGACGTAGTAAGATCGGAAAAATTAACATTTCCCATGATGTGAATGCAGGCATTCGCCATATCCTCGGACCACATAAATTCGCGCATGGGCTTACCAGAGCCCCAAATATTAACTCCGAACTCGCTTACTCCAATTGATTTTAAATATTGAATAGCTAATGAAAAGTCTTTTTCATTTAAATCTGCTAGAATCGCTTCTTTATTATTTTCTTGAAGGCACTTCGCAAGGTGTATTTTTCTCAGTAGAGCAGGCAAAACGTGTGATTTCTCGAAATTAAAATTATCTCCAGGACCGTACAAATTTGTTGGCATTACAGATATAAAATTCGTCCCGTATTGAATATTAAAACTTTCACACAATTTAATTCCAGCAATCTTAGCAATGGCGTAGGGCTCATTTGTATATTCCAGTTCACTGGTTAGAAGTGAATTTTCGTTTAAGGGTTGAGGCGCATTTTTAGGATAAATACAGGTGCTGCCAAGAAACAATAATTTCTTTACTCCGGATTTGTGTGCACTTGAAATAACGTTATTCTGAATAGTGAGGTTCTCGATCAGAAAATCAGCACGATAGGTATTGTTTGCAACAATTCCGCCCACTTTTGCAGCAGCTAAAAATACAAATTCAGGCTTTTCATGAAGAAAAAAACGTTCGACTTCTTGATTATCTAATAAGTTTAATTCAGACCTGTTTTTTAAGATTAAATTATTGAATCCACATGATGAAAGTCCTTTAACAATCGCTCTTCCTACCAAGCCATTGTGACCGGCAACAAATATTTTCGCGTTGATATTAATCATAATCCAATTTGGGTGAGGCAAACTTAACAATTATTTGTTTGAAAGAACATATAAATCATCTGAATTGATAGTGATTTCAAGCGTTTTTTTCTTATTTTCGCAACTTATACAATCACAAAAATGAAATATTTTTTTACATTAGTCCTTTTAACGTTTTCGGTTTTTGCGTTTTCGCAAAGGAACGTTAAGAAATTGGAAACTTCATTTGACTTTGGCTTCGGAAACCATTTCGGTCTTCGTCAAATCGAAGAGGGGTTCAATGTTAATGCGTTAACAGCTTCGAATGTAACCTTAGGTTGGACGAATTACTTTACCAACAACAAGTTCGGAGGAAGGTTGGAATTGTCTTATGACAAAATGGTGAACAACTCGCTTTCTAGTCCATTTCAAACGAATTATTTCAGATCAACGTATTACCTAAACGCAAGTTTGAAGAATATTTCGGGTTGGGGGAATTCAAATATAGTCGTTGTAGACAAGAAAACTTTCTGGCAGGCTTTTGATATTGATTTAGGTATTGGTTTGGGTTATTCAGCAATGAAGAGTAGCGCATATCCTGCCACTGAGACTCCCTTTCTGCCTAAAGCTGACGACATGCTTAACATCAGTTTTCGTTTTGCGCCAAGTCTTGAGATCAGTGAAAATGTTAAATTGTTTGCCTCATACACGCGCATCAATCACTCTGCACAGTCTTCTACGTTCGACTTTACCAATTCAATTGACAATACGGCTTTCAAAGGGGCTTTCAGAACGGTGAATGTTGGCATTAGATACACACCAAATACAGAACGTACTTACGATAGAAAATTGAAAGAT
>CAMDFE010000106.1 GCA_945897395.1 Chryseobacterium gleum
TATCGTTTGTCAAGATTTACCTGAGAGTTTAGAAGAAAACATTGTCTATGTTCAAGTAGCCGACACATCGAAAGCGCTAGGAATAATGGCAGCGAATTTTTTTGAGAATCCTTCAGAAAAAATGAAGGTGTTGGCTGTTACAGGAACCAATGGAAAAACAACCGTAGCAACCCTTTTATTTCGCTTGTATCGTTCAATGGGTTTCAAGTGTGGATTGCTCTCGACCGTTGTGAATCGCATCAACGAAGTTGAAATTCCTTCCACACACACAACACCCGATGCTGTTGCGTTGAACGATTTATTGTCACGCATGCAGCGTGAAGGATGCACACATGTTTTCATGGAAGCCTCGTCGCATGCTTTGCATCAAAATAGAATGGCTGGCGTGCAAATCGACGGTGCCATTTTCACGAATCTATCTCACGATCATTTGGACTATCACGGTTCAATGAATGAGTACATAAAAGCGAAGAAGATTTTATTCGATCAGTTGGGTGCAAATGCTTACGCTGTTGTTAACGCAGATGATCGCTACCACGATGCATTGGTTTCTGCATGCAAGGCGCGTGTTCGCACCTACGCTTTGCATACGATGGCTGACTATAAAGCGAAGTTGATTGAGAACACCCTTGAAGGACTTCAGATAAATATTGATCGTTTTGAATTGCACTCTCCATTAATTGGAGAATTCAATGCATACAATTTAACTGCTGTATTTGCAGCTGCGGTTGAGTTGGGAACAGATCCAACGACCGTGCTTGTTCACCTTTCAGCATTGGGCGCACCGGAAGGCCGCTTTCAATACATACGCAAGCAAGACGGAACCATTGCTATTGTCGATTACGCTCATACCCCCGATGCTTTAGAAAATGTGTTGAATACGATTCAGTCTGTTCGCGGACAAGAAGAAATTATTTCAGTAGTTGGTTGTGGCGGCGATCGCGATCGCACCAAGCGTCCGATTATGGCTTCGATCGCTGCGAATAAAAGCGATCGCGTAATCGTCACAAGTGATAATCCGCGGAGCGAAGATCCGAAGAGCATTATTCAAGAAATGGTTTCAGGTCTTGATCCGATTCAAAAGAAAAAAGTATTGTCAGTAACCGATCGTCGCGAAGCGATTGAAGTGGCTTGTTCACTTGCAAAGCCCGGCGACATCATTCTTATTGCTGGTAAGGGACACGAGAAATATCAAGAGATCAGTGGAGTGAAATACCCCTTTGACGATTTACAAATTATAGCAGAACTCTTTCAAACGAACTAATTATGTTGTACCACCTATTTGAATACCTCGATAAGCACATGCACTTCCCTGGATCAGGGTTGTTCCACTACTTGTCGTTTCGTGCTGCTTTGAGCATTCTTATCTCACTAACCATATCGATGGTTTTTGGGAAAAACTTGATTCGTATGCTTCGCAAGAAGCAAGTGGGTGAGACCATTCGCGATTTGGGACTAGACGGACAAATGCAAAAAGCGGGAACACCCACAATGGGCGGACTTATTATTCTTGCAGCTATCCTCGTGCCGACGTTGTTGTTGGCAGATTTGACCAACATCTACATTCAAACCATGATCATAGCAACCGTTTGGTTGGGACTCATCGGATTCTTAGACGATTACATCAAGGTTTTCAAAAAGAACAAAGAAGGACTTGCAGGGAAGAGCAAAATTGTTGGACAAATAGGAGTGGGAATTATTGTAGCGAGCATGCTTTATTGGAATCCGTCTGTGACCATTAAAGAGAAAGTTTCAGACGTTCAAATTCAGAACGCAACAAGCGAAGAACAGGCCATGCAATGGAAGGAAGAGAAGAGTTTAAAGACAACTATTCCCTTCATTAAAGGCAACGAATTTGACTATGCTTGGTTGGTTCCAGACAGCATGGAAAGTCCCTGGGTGTTGTGGGGAGTGTTTACACTAATTGTCATATTCATTGTAACTGCAGTTTCTAACGGTGCGAACATTACCGACGGTATCGATGGTTTAGCAACGGGCACAAGCGCAATCATTGGTATTACGCTGGCCATTTTCGCATACGTTTCAGGTAACTACATCTTCGCAGATTACTTGAACGTTATGTACATCCCGCAAAGCGGTGAGCTTACCGTTTTCATTGCGGCGTTTGTAGGAGCGTGCGTTGGATTTCTTTGGTACAATAGTTTTCCAGCGCAAGTATTCATGGGTGACACAGGAAGCTTGGCACTCGGAGGAATTATTGCAACGTTCTCCATTGCTATTCGAAAAGAACTTCTTATTCCAGTTTTATGTGGAATATTCTTGGTGGAAAACTTGAGCGTAATGATTCAAGTTGGATACTTCAAGTACACGAGAAAAAAGTACGGTGAAGGTCGTCGCATTTTCTTAATGTCACCTCTTCACCACCATTATCAACGCAAGGGAATGCACGAAGCGAAAATCGTTTCTCGCTTCTGGATCATCGGAATTATGCTAGCTGTATTAACCATCATCACTTTAAAAGTAAGATAATGAGTAAGCGACTGGTCATACTTGGCGGAGGCGAAAGCGGCGCGGGCACAGCAGTGTTGGCTAAGAAGATGGGGTACGATGTATTTCTTTCGGATAAGGGCTTGTTGAAAGACAAATACAAAGCTGAATTGAATGCAAACGGTGTTGCTTTCGAAGAAGGAATACACACGGATGAATTAATTCTGAATGCAGATGAAGTAGTGAAGAGTCCTGGCATTCCGAACTCGGCCAAATTGATTGTTGCGCTGCTCGAAAAGAATATTCCCGTGTTGTCTGAATTGGAATTCGCATACAGATATACCAAAGCGAAACTTATTGCTATTACAGGAAGTAATGGGAAGACGACAACGACTTTATTGACTTACCACATTTTGAAAAACGCTGGACTCAATGTAGGTCTTGGCGGAAATGTGGGGAAGAGTTTCGCACGTCAAGTCGCTGAAGAGAATTTCGATTTTTATGTCTTGGAAGTAAGTAGTTTCCAACTCGACAATATGTATTCGTTCAAGGCTGACATTGCCATTCTTACGAATATAACTCCGGATCACTTGGATCGTTACGATTACGATTTAAGTAAATACGCTGATGCGAAGTTGCGCATTGCGCAGAACCAAACATCTGACGATGTTTTCATTTTTAATGCAGACGATGCCATTACTGCAGAGACCATGGCGCGACACGTATTGAACGCCACCCTATTTCCAATTTCAATTCAACCTGGAAAGAATTACGAGCTAGGTGGCTATTGCGACGAATCAAATTTCAACCTAAACACAAACCATAATTTATTTACAATGAAAATCACGGATTTAGCATTACAAGGCAAACACAATTTGCAAAACAGCATGGCAGCAGGAGCAGCAGCGCGCTATTTGGAATTAAGAAAAGAGGCTGTTCGCGACAGTTTAATGAACTTCGAAAACATTGAACACCGCCTAGAGTTTGTTGCTAGTATTCATGGCATTCGTTTCATAAACGATAGCAAGGCTACAAATGTGAATTCAACATGGTATGCATTGGAGTCGGTAGATAAGCCAATCATTTGGATTGCTGGTGGAACAGACAAAGGCAACGACTATTCTGAATTGTCTGAATTGGTGAAGTCTAAAGTGAAAGCAATTGTATGCTTAACAAAAGACAGCTCTAAAATCAGAAAGGCTTTTGGATCTTTTGTAGATACGATTATTGATACAAATAGCGCTGAACAAGCTGTTCGTGTTTCTTACGATCTTGGAAAAGATGGTGACACTGTTTTGTTGTCACCAGCATGCGCCTCGTTCGACTTATTCGAGAACTACGAAGACAGAGGTCGTCAGTTTAAAGTTGCTGTAAAAGGATTGTAATTCATGCAGAAATTTCTTTCACACCTCAAGGGAGATCGCGTGATCTGGATGGTTGCACTTTTTTTGTGCACCCTTTCGGTGTTAGCGGTTTACAGTGCAGTATCTTCTTTGGTGTGGAAGGCAGAAGGCGGAAGTAGTGCAGGGGTTTTAATTAAGCATGTATTTATGCTCGGACTAGGACTCGCGTTTATGTACGGCACGCATCTCCTTCCATTAACCTTCTTTTCGAGAATTGGTCAGCTCATGATTTGGGTGGTGATTCCGTTGTTGGTGTTCACGATGTTTTTTGGGTCGAACATTAACAACGCAGATCGTTGGATTCGAATTCCTGGAATTGGTGTGACCTTCCAGACGAGTGACTTGGCGAAGTTGGTGCTCATTTTATATGTGGCGCGTCAACTAACTGTGAAGCGTCAGATGCTACACGATTTTAAAAAGGGTGTCCTTCCGATCGTGATTCCCATAGCCATGGTATGCGGACTGGTGCTACCGGCGAACTTTTCTACAGCAGCATTAATTGGGTTTGTGTGTTTTTTAATGTTGGTGTTTGGAGGAGTTCCATGGAAACACTTGTTTAAGCTCATTGGCGCCGTAGTGGGGATCTTGCTTCTAATAATTGTTGTTGGCGAATTAGGTCCTGAAAAATTACTACCTCGTTACAGCACTTGGAAAAACCGTTTGGTGGGAAAGGAAATTCAAGCGGGAGCCATTGACGATTCGAAATATCAAATTGAATTGGCGCAATACGCCATTTACGAAGGAGGAATTATTCCGAAGGGTCCCGGATCTGGAACTTCAAGAAACTTCTTACCGCATCCGTATTCAGATATGATCTACGCGTTCATTATTGAAGAATATGGATCTGTACTCGGCGGAGCGTTGGTGATGCTGATGTATGTTATTTTTCTTTTTCGGGTCATACGAATATCGATTCGAAGCCCGAAATATTTTGGCGGATTAACTGCGTTGGGACTGGGTCTGGTCATTACCATTCAAGCATTCATTAACATGGGTGTGGCGGTGGATTTATTTCCAACAACAGGACAGCCATTACCACTAGTGAGTATGGGCGGAACGTCAATTGTTTTCGTCGCCATCATGTTCGGAGTGATATTAAGTATTTCGAAGATGGATGAAGAGAACGACGAAGCGGATCAAACAGATGAATTAGAAGAATCCCCATTTTAATTATAGATGGAAAATCGAATTCTAAATAGAGTCTTGTTGTCTGCCGGAGGAACGGGCGGACATATTTTTCCTGCTATTGCAGTGGCGAACGAAATAAAATTACGTTTTCCTGAATGCGAGATTTTATTTGTTGGGGCGGAAGGAAAGATGGAGATGGAAAAAGTTCCTCAATCGGGATATAAAATTGTTGGACTTCCCATTGCAGGACTTCAACGAAAATTAACGTTTTCGAATTTTTTACTTCCAATTAAAATATTGAAAAGTATGTTGAAGGCAATTGCTGTGGTGAAGGAATTTCGTCCAGAAATTGCTGTAGGTTTTGGTGGATATGCAAGCGGTCCAACGCTTCGTGCGGCTGGAACAGCAGGTGTTCCAACAGTTTTGCAAGAACAGAATTCATTTGCAGGTGTTACGAATAAATTGTTAGCGAAACGGGCGAAAGCGATATGTGTAGCATATGAGGGAATGGAATTGTTCTTTCAAAAAGAGAAGATTCAGTTAACTGGAAATCCGGTTCGGAAAGACTTCGTGAAGTTGCCTTATTCGCAGTCGGAAGCACTGACCAAATTGGATTTCGATTCAACAAAAAAAACGATTTTAATTATAGGCGGAAGTTTAGGAGCACGCGCTGTGAACAATGCTGTTGAAGCGTCTTTAAGTACTTGGATTCAGCAAGGGTTTCAAGTTATTTGGCAATGTGGAAAGATATACAAAGTGAATTTAGAACCGAAGTACAAAGAGACTTCAGGATTGCTTCTTTACGATTTCATTTACGATATGGCGTTGGTTTATGCGGCGGCCGATGTGATAGTTTCAAGAGCAGGCGCCATGAGTGTTTCAGAACTTTCTCTTGTTGGAAAACCAATAGTGTTTATGCCTTCTCCGAATGTGGCGGAAGACCACCAGACGAAGAATGCCATGGCGCTCG
>CAMDFE010000107.1 GCA_945897395.1 Chryseobacterium gleum
GAGAATCAAAATAAGACGAGAACTCATCGTTAACCTCTACAACTTCACTTCGGGTATCTGACTTGACTGTACTTAAAATTTTCTCTGACATCTCTCTTCGAAGGCTTATCTTAAGATCTGCCTCAGCTTTTTTGACATAAGTCGGCCCTTTCTTTTCAAGAGTCACCTCAAGATGCACCTCAATTATATCCGTTGAAAAATGTTCGTTCTGAAAATCGAAGCACTGCCCACGAGCACCCATACATGATAGAAGAGCAACAATTAAAGTAATCTGACTAAAAAAGGATTTCACTCGTTCATATTTTTATTAAAATTACAACGCTTGCGCCAAGTCGGCAATAATATCTTCCGAGTTTTCAATTCCAACACTCAAACGAATCATTCCTTCGGTAATACCCATTCCAATTTTATCTTCATCTGGAACATCGGCATGAGTCATTGAGTAAGGATGCTGCGCCAAGCTTTCGTTACTTCCCAAGCTTACCGCCAACTTAATGAGCTTGCAATTGTCTAAAACCTGAAACGCTTCTTCTTCGCCACCGCGAACAGTAAATCCGATCATAGCTCCCGGGGCTTTGCATTGCTCCTTGTATATTGCGATTTGTTGTGGTGAATTCGTTGGTAATCCCGGGAAAAACACTTGCTCAATTTTCGGATGACTCATTAAAAAATCTACAACATCAACAGCATTCTTTGTTTGTTGATCCATGCGAATCTTTAACGTCTCAATGCTACGGGTTAATAACCAAGCGGTATACGGCGCAATCATATTTCCTAAAAACGTACGCAACGTTTTAATTGCAGTAATATGCTCCTGCTTTCCAACAGTTACACCTGCAATCAAATCACTGTGTCCGCTCAAATACTTCGTTGCGCTGTAGCAAACCACGTCTGCTCCCCACTCCATGGGCTTCTGCCAAATAGGTCCCATGTAGGTGTTGTCAACAGCGTATAAAACTTTGTTGCCTGAGGTGGCTTCAATTTTATTTCTAAACTCTTGTATGGCCTTCAAATCGAATAAATGATTTGTTGGATTCGCAGGTGTTTCGGTGAAAACCATTTTAACCCGACTCAATTTATTTTCTGAATGAAGACGATCGTACAATTCATCAAGAGAATCGTTCGGACCAAAAGATTCCCATTGAATACCGAAATCGATTAACACTTGATGAATGAAGTGATGCGTTCCTCCGTATGTCGGATGGCTGCATACCAATATATCTCCAGGACGCAAGTACGCTAGCATGGTCGTTGCAATGGCACTCATGCCACTTTCGAAAGTTGCGGCTTCGTCAGCTCCTTCGTATAGAGCTAAACGCTCTTCCAAAATTTGAAGATTCGGATTGTTCAAGCGACTGTAGATTAGACCCAGCTGCTCGCCTTCATTCATGGTGTCTTTGCCATAGGCCAACGCGAAAAAGCGCTTTCCTTCAGCGGCGGTATTGAATACGAAAGTAGATGTTTGAAAGATCGGTGGCTTCACTGATCCTTCGCTCCATTTCGGATTATAGCCGTGGCTCATCATCCATGACTCGGGGTGTTTCTTTTCCATTTGCCGAAAATACGCAATCTATGCGCTATATTTGAGCTTCGAAATGCGATTCGTACATCCCGAAATACTTTGGGCCCTTACAGCACTTGCCGTTCCGGTTCTTATTCACCTCTTTAATTTCCGTAGGTATAAGAAAATCGCCTTTTCAAATGTTTCCTTCCTCAAAGAAGTCAAATCCGAAACAACCAAATCTTCGAAGATTCGACACCTCATTATTCTTATTTGTCGACTACTTGCTTTTGCCGCATTAATCTTTGCTTTTGCCCAACCGTTCTTTCCTACAGATGTCAGCGAAAAAATGAATGGCACTCGGGCCGTTAGTGTATACGTCGACAATAGTTTAAGCATGCAAGGCCAAGCAGAAGGTGTTTCATTTCTAGAATCTTCCAAACAAAAAGCGAGTGCATTGGTGAGCTCGTTTTCCAGCAACGACCGATTTCAAATTATTTCAAACAATTTCAAAGGAACCGACCAGCGATTACTTTCCAAAGATGAAGCACTGCAGAGTATTCAAGATATTTCTTTCAGTCCTGAAACCAAACAACTGAGCGCTGTGTTCGACCGTCAACGAGACCTGCTGAAAAAATCTGCCGCCGACATTCGCTTGTATTATTGGATTTCCGATTTCCAACGAAACACCAGCGATATTCAAGACATTACAAATCCTGAAGATGCTCATGTAACTGCTATTCCTGCCGCAAAAGACCCACACAAGAACATTAGTATAGACTCCATTTACTTCTCAACGCCGCAACGAATTTTAAATAACTCTGACACACTTTTGGTTGTTATTCAAAACCACAGTAATGAAGAGATGAGCAATGTTCCTCTGAGTGTTGAACTCGATGGAATTCAAAAAGCCGTGAGCTCTGTCTCGCTTCCAGCAAATGGCATCGCTACAATTCCCGTTACATTTAGCACAACGCAAACTGGCTTTCATTACGGAACTGTTCGAATCAATGACTTTCCACTCGTATTTGACGACGTTCATTATTTCGCTTACAGCATTTCCGAAAAAATAAATGTTTTGAATGTAGTTGGAAGTGAACAACAAAATGTAGAGCAGCTTTTCTCAAACGATCCGCAATACAATTTTATTTCAGTGAATGCCCCAGCCGCAAATACTGAGCGCATTCAATCATCTAACTTCATTGTTCTGCAAGGCGTGCAATCGCTTTCGCCTCAGCTTATCGGAGACCTTTCGAGTTATATTGAACAAGGGGGAACTATATTCCTTATGCCCCACTCGACTCCAGATTTACTGAGCTATAATAATTTATTAGGAAGATGCAACAGCGTTCAGCTTGGCGCGAAATCAAGTACTGCCTTGTCAGCGATATCTGTTGACTTGAGCAATCCGTTTTATAGTCCGGCATTTGAGCGACTCCAAAACAATGCTTCACTCCCTTCTGCAACATCTCATTTTCCAATGAGTAACGGAAACCTACAATCCATCCCGCTCATTTCATTTCAAGACAACACTCCTCTGCTCGCTCAAACCAATTTTGGAAAAGGACGACTTTTTGTTTGCGCATTATCCTGTCTAAAAACAGAGAGTACTTTTCTATCGCATGCCTTATTCCCTTTAAGCCTTCTTCGCGCAGCAGAAACTAGCACAGCGGCGCAGCAACTATATTACCAATTGGGAAAAGAATCTTATGTAACATTAAGTCAGTCACCTTCCACAGAGGATGGCTTGTTCGAAATTAGCAGCACAAATAGCTCGAAAACATTCATCGCTCAATCGAGAAGTACCGGACGAGAATCTGAAGTTTTTCTTCCTTCAGAAATGACTGAGTCTGGATTTTACGTTGTGAAAGAAAACAGCGCAAGCCTTATGCCTTTGGCCATTAACTTTAACAACGCGGAAAGCAATGTCGATTTACTCACAACAGATGAGCTCTTGAAATTGGGCCAACAAATTGGCCTTGCCGATTTTTCTGTGAAAGATGCAAATGCTGAAATGCTTCAGTCGTTAGCAACAGAACTTGGAGGCGGTATTTCACTATGGAAATACCTCATCTATAGCGGGCTTTTATTTATTGCATTGGAAATCGTATTCATTAAAATTTGGAAATCGAAAATATGAAAACACTCATTCAAAACGCCAAGCTCTTTTCTCCGCTTTCGAAGCACCATCTGAAAATTATGGATGTTGAATTAACCAACGGTGTTATTACATCCATTGGGAAAAATCTACCAGTCGGAAAATCAAAAATCATTGCAGGAAAGGACCACATTTTATCAGTAGCCTTTACAGATCTTCGTGCAAACTTTGGCGAGCCAGGATTTGAACAGAACGAAACGCTTCGCTCTGGAACAGCTGCTGCCAAGAAAGGCGGATTCACAAGGGTGTGCCTTATGCCCTCACTTATGCCAGTGACAGACAATCAAGGGGCAGTAAAATTTCTTACAAAAAACAACACGGCTTCTTTTCAAATATTACCACTCGGGTCTATTTCTAAAGAAATGCAAGGCAAACAATTAACCGAATTCGCCGAGCTTCAAAACGCTGGAGCCGTCGGATTTACAGAGAATGAGCATACAGTTTCAACAGAGCTTATGATGCGCGCACTCGAATATTCTAAGCAAACCAACACACGCATATTTGTGGCACCGAACGATTATTCGGTTCACCCGAAGGCTCAAATACACGAAGGAAAAACCAGTGTAAAAATGGGTTTGAAAGGTGCCAGTGAACTGAGTGAAACGCTAAGAATTCAACGTGATCTTGCTCTATTGAAATACACAGGTGGAAGCCTACACTTTTACAGCATATCCACTGCGAAGGGAATTGACATGATTCGCAAAGCGAAAAAAGACGATCTTCAAGTGACCTGCTCTATAGCCGCGCATCAGCTTTCGTTCACCCATGAAGACATGATTGATTACGACAGTCATAAAAAAGTATGGCCTCCATTCCGCGGAAGCACAGACCGCAAGGCATTGATCAATGGTTTAGTTGATGGAACAATAGACGCCATCGAAAGTCAGCATACTCCTCTAACCATTGAAAACAAAGAACTCGAATTTGAATATGCAGAATTCGGTATCAGCGGAATTGAAATTGCCTTCCAAACAATTTTCTCTGCGGTTGGGAAAGATGTTCCAATTGAAACATTACTAGAAAAGTTCACTATTGGAGCAGAGTTCTCTGCAAATATTCCTCCTATTCAAATTGAAGTTAGAGAACAAGCACGACTCGTGCTCATTTCAACCAAAAGAAAAACTATTGTTGAGCAATCTACATGGCTCTCACGCGGGAAAAACTCACCGTTCTTCAACACTGAATTAAACGGCGCTGTAACTCCGCTGTTCGATTAGGCTTGGCCTTGAGGTCCTCCGAAAGTCATTGGAAATTGAACATCTGCAACACCTTCCTTAATGACTCCGTTCTGAGCTTCAAACTTCGAAATATTTTCTTGCAAGGCCTTCATTAAACGCTTCGCATGCTGCGGAGTCATGATAATTCTAGACTGAACCTTTGCTTTCGGCACATTCGGCATTACACGAATAAAGTCGAGTACAAACTCAGAAGTACTGTGCGTAATAACAGCTAAATTAGAATAGGTTCCTTCAGCAATATTTTCAGTTAATTCAATGCTTATCGGCTGAGGCGTTTCGTTGTTGTTTTCCATGTTATAGTATATTTTTCAATTCATTCAATGTGTGTATGGTAAAGGTAGGAACATAGTTGTGTCGCACAGATTTCCCATCGTGTAATTCTGCCAATCGCTTCTCTGTAGCGGTGAAAAACACTTGATCTATTCCTGCATTTCTTGCACCTAAAATATCCGCATCCCAGTCATCACCAATCATCAAAGCTTCTTCAGCATTGCAATTCGCCCGTTGCAAGGCCAATTCAAAAATAGCAGCATGTGGTTTGCGCACACCCGCTTCTTCGCTGTATACAACCGTTGAAAAATAATGCTCAATCTCAGCGGCAGCCATTTTAAATCCTTGAACTTCGATAAACCCATTGGTCAAGATCACATGCGTGTAATTTCCCTTCGTTTGCTCTAGAATTTCACGAGCTCCTTCGATAAGATGCGGTAAACGCGGACATACAGCTAGGAATTCTGTGGCGAATAATTCAACAAAATCCAAATCGTAATCCGCCTTCACTTCATCAAATAAATCAATGAAGCGTTTATTTCGAAGTTCTTCTTTAGCAATTTTACCTTCGCGATACAATGCCCACACTCTTTCGTTGTGTTTGGGATAGCAATTCAAGAAATATTCAAGCGAAATGTTTCGAAAATTACTCGACTCAAATCGCTGAAATAACTGCGTGAGCGCAATTGTTGTATTTCCATTTAAATCCCAAAGGGTACCGTCTAAATCCCACAAGATTGCCTTATACTTTTTCATTTATAATCCTTTGATGTAATAGGCC
>CAMDFE010000108.1 GCA_945897395.1 Chryseobacterium gleum
TTTGTATTTCATTTCCAACATCACATTCAACATACGCGTAACTTCTTGTTTGCGGCTTCCCGGAAGTAGGGCAATAATTGGTCGTTCATCTAAAAAATATTTCTTACGAAATTCTTCTGGAGAAACACGCTTGCGTTTGTTCACCTCATCGAGCAATGGGTGTCCAACAAACTGAACGTCCATTCCTTTTCTCGCGTAAAAATCTTTTTCGAAGGGAAGTACTGCGTAGAGTTCTGTAACATCACGCTTAATCTTGTTTACGCGATTTTCTTTCCAAGCCCAAATTTGCGGAGCAATGTAATAATAAACAGGAATGCCTTGTTTCTTAGCCCATGCAGCAATGCGTAAGTTGAATCCAGGGTAGTCAATTAAGATCAAGGCATCTGGTCGCTCGCTTAAAATTTCATCTTTGCAACGTTGAATGTTTTTGAAAATGGTGCGAATATTCTTCAGCACTTCCCAAAATCCCATGAACGCTAAATCTTTGAAGTGTGTTGAAATTTTCACACCTTCCCGTTGCATTAAATCTCCGCCCCAACCTACGAGTTGAAGAGTAGGATCCTGCATCAACAAGGCCATGGCCAAATTACTTGCGTGCAAATCGCCAGATGCTTCTCCTGCGATGAAGAAGAATTTTTTTCCTTCTAGCATTAGTATAAATAAATCGCAATAGGAACACTTACGATAACAACAGCGAGAAGTCCCTTGCAGAAGTTATAATATTCTTGACGTATCATAACGAAGAACAAGATCACGTCGAACAAGATGCTTACCGTTACAAGTTTGTCATGGAAAATATCGCTTCCTTGAACCAAAGTTTGGAAGAACCTGCTGAATGTCTGTCCGTTTAATTGTGCAATTAAAAATCCGAATACCACAAATCCTAAAGCTGCCCCTAGAATTCCTGCCGCAAGGCCATACGCGAACGTGTCAAGCTTTCCTTTTTTTACAGTGGCCATTGTTGCAAATGTTTAAGCGTGTGATAAGCGGTTAAGTCATACTGAACGGGCACTGCCGAAACGTACATGTTCGCCAACGCATATTCATCGGTGTCTTCGCCTTTGTCGTGATTGTGGAAGGTTCCAGTTAACCAATAATAATCTTTTCCACTCGGATCTTTTCTTTGTTCGAACCAGTCGTCATAGAAGGCTTCGGCCTGACGACCGAAACGAATGCCTTTAATTTCTTCAATATTTCCTTTCGGAATATTCACATTCAAACAGAAATTTTCAGGAAGGTGTTCGTCGTTCAAAACATTGCGAACGATTATTTCAGCGTAATGCATAGATGCGGTGAAGTCTGCGTCCTCAGCGTAGTCTAGAAGAGAGAATCCAAGAGAGGTAATTCCTTCCATAGCTCCTTCCAATGCCGCCGACATGGTTCCGCTGTATAGAACGTTGGTGGCAGAGTTGTTTCCGTGATTTACCCCACTTAAAATGAGATCGGGCTTTTTCTTAATGATTTGTGAAATGCCGAACTTCACGCAATCGGCCGGAGTTCCCGAGCACGAATAGGCCTGAACCCCTTCACCAAAGATGTTTTGTTCTTGCGCGCGAATGATACCGTTAATGGTAACCGCGTGTCCCATTCCGCTTTGTGCTTTGTCTGGAGCAACCACAACGACTTGTCCGAATTTCTTCGCAACTTCCACCAATGAACGAATGCCTTTGGCCGTAATGCCATCATCGTTCACAACTAAAATCGTACGTTCTGAATCCATACTGCAAACATAAGCTCGAAAAGTAGCTTCACTTGCCTCAGGTTCATGAATATTTCTTCATCTTTGCTCAAGATTTATAAACATATGAATGCATTCGTAGTAGGTGGTGTTCGCACCGCGATTGGAAGTTTTGGTGGAACGCTTGGTCCGGTAAGAGCCGATGATTTAGCAGCAGTTGCTTTGTCTGAACTCATGAAGAAATTTTCTAACCTTGATCCCGCTGTTATTTCAGATGTGTTCATGGGTTGCGCCAATCAGGCCGGAGAAGACAATCGCAACGTGGCCCGCATGGCGGTGTTGTTGGCCGGACTTCCGCATACTGTTCCAGCTGAAACATTGAATCGTTTGTGTGCTTCAGGTATGAGTGCTGTTGCTACTGCGGCTCGCGCTGCACATGCGAATGAGGGAGATGTTTTTATAGCAGGAGGAGTAGAGCACATGACTCGCGGACCGTGGGTGATTTCGAAAACCAGTTCGGCTTTCGGAAGAGACGCTCAGATGTTCGATTCTTCTTTCGGATGGCGTTTTGTGAATCCTAAAATGAAGGAGATGTATGGAGTAGATGCTATGGGTGAAACCGCTGAGAATTTAGCAGAGATGTTCAATATTTCTCGTGACGATCAAGACGCTTTCGCGCTTTGGTCTCAGCAAAAAGCAGCAGCCTCCATTGATTCGTTGAAGGAAGAAATTGTGAATGTTTCCATTCCAACTAAAAAAGGAGATGCAATTATTTTCAATACAGATGAATTTGCTAAGGCAGGAACGACTATGGAAGGTCTTGCAAAATTGCGCGCTTCATTTAGAAACGGAGGAACCGTAACTGCAGGAAATGCATCTGGATTGAATGATGGAGCAGCAGCCTTGTTAATGGCCAGTGAGAATGGATTGAATGCACATCGATTAACGCCGTTGACGCGTGTGGTTTCTTCTGCAGTAAGCGGAGTAGAGCCACGCATCATGGGCATTGGTCCGGTTGAAGCATCGAAGTTGGCGTTGAAGCGCGCGGGATTGACGCTCGATCAAATGGATATTTTAGAATTGAATGAAGCCTTCGCGGCGCAGGTTTTGGCTTGCACACGTCAGCTTGGATTGGAAGACAACGACGCGCGTATCAATCCGCAAGGAGGCGCCATTGCGTTGGGACATCCGCTTGGAATGAGCGGTGCGCGTTTGGTTCAAACAGCCTCTATGCAGTTGGCTCGAAGTAATAAGAAATACGCTTTGTGCACCATGTGCATTGGCGTAGGGCAGGGGTATGCAGTGGTTTTAGAACGCGTGTAACCATGGCGAATATTTTTGAATTCAACGGATACATTCCAGTCATTCACGAGTCGGCTTTCATTCATCCGAATGCAACCGTAACGGGAAATGTGATTATTGGAAAGAACGTATACATTGGTCCGGGCGCTGCTATTCGCGGAGACTGGGGACAGATTATCATTTCAGACGGATGTAACGTACAAGAGAATTGCACCATTCATATGTTTCCTGGAACCACTGTTGTTTTGGGCGAGAACGCGCACATTGGTCACGGAGCTATTGTGCACGGCGCGCAGATAGGTGCGAATACCTTGGTTGGAATGAATGCGGTGTTAATGGACGATGTAATTGTGGAAGAAGAATGCATCATTGGCGCCTTGTGTTTTGTGCCTGCGAAAACTGTTGTTGAAAGAAGAAGTGTTATGGTTGGTAATCCGGCCAAGAAGGTGAAGGAAGTGAGCGATCAGATGCTCGAATGGAAGACGGAAGGAACAGGCTGGTATCAGCGTTTGCCAGAAGAATGTCGAAATACCTTGCGCGCTGTTGAACCGCTTCGTGAAATTCCAGCGGATCGAAAGGTTCAAGACACGAAGGGCTATAATGCCTGGCACGAGCGCAAGTCATGAGTTTTCAGTTCAAGCAATTTTCTGTATCTCATGAATTTTCTTCCATGAAAGTGGGCACCGATGCGGTGTTGTTGGGTGCTTTCATTCAAACAGAAAAACAAGAAAAAATTTTAGAAGTAGGAACCGGCTGTGGCGTTATAGCGCTTATGCTTGCGCAAAAAGGAAATCGTGTTTTAGCGATCGACATTCATGCGCCATCGGTTGAAGAAGCGCAGCAGAATTTTAGCAACTCGGTTTTCTCGCCATTGTTAATTGCCGACGAGATTGATTTTTTCAAGCTTCAGGCACCGGTGAAATTCGATCGCATCGTTTCGAATCCACCTTTTTTTCAAAACAGTTTACAAGCCCCCGACGAAGCGCGCAATGCTGCGCGTCACGCCTTAAACGATTGGGTGAAACGATTCTGGGAACGCGCACACAAGTTAACTGGAAGGGTGAACGTGATTATCCCTGTCGAAGTCTTCGACGAATGGAAACGCGAAAGTGAATTGTCGAATTTTTTCTTGGTGAAGAAATGCGAAATCTTTTCTCGCTCCGATAAACCAGCCATTCGTTTCATCTTAGAATTTTATCGAATTGAACAGCAGCTTGAAGAAACCTCTCTTGTTCTCATGAATGAAGATGGGATACGGACGAAGGAGTACGCGGAGTTTGCGAGAGCTTACTATATGTAATCCTGCGGATCAATTGCTACGCAATCAATCACCTTCGGTGATCAATCCTACGGATTAATTGGAACGATTGATCGCAACGCGATTGATTCGAAGAATTGATCACGCAGTGATCGATCTCAAAGATTTCACCGAAGGTTTGATCACACAGTGATTGATCTGCAGGATTGATGAATAAACAGCATATAAACAGCATATGAAAATTAGTGCAAATTCTATTTCATTAAAGTAGGTTTGTTGTGATAGAAAATGTAAATTTGACTATGCAATTGAATCACGAAATAGAAATGCAATTACCGAAGATGGTCGAGTTATTCGAGCGTCATGAGGTGTCGTGTGCTTCACTTTTCGGATCATGTATGAATGACAGATTTAACGATGCTAGCGACGTAGATGTTCTTGTTGAATTTTCGCCGCAAATTGATCCACTAGTTAAGGGCACTTCGTTGCTTGAACTAGAAGAAGATTTGGAACAACTGCTTCATCGTAAAGTTGATTTAATCAGCTACTCAGCCATTCGCAATCCCTATTTTCTATCAGAAGTGAACGAAACACGCTTGATAGTTTATGGAAAATCGATTGAAAAAACTTCTCTTTGACGTTTTAATTTCTTGCGAGAATATAGAGGTGTACATGCTCGGATGCGACTCCTTTCAGGAATTCGATGAAGACGTATTTCTTCAACACAGCATTGAAAGAAATATTGAGATCATTGGTGAAGCCCTAAAAAACGTAAGGAATATTAAGCCTGATATCGAAATCTCCCGCTTGAATGATGTTATAAACACGCGTAATAAATTAATTCATGGATATGACTCGATTGACAATGCAATTATATACACCATCGTAATCAAGCACATTCCAATATTAAAAGAAGAGGTTACCCGGTTGATTGAAATGTGAGTTGTTACTTCATCCCTTCGCTTACCCTTTCTTACCCCCTCTTAACTTCTCTTACCTTTTGATTGTTCCTACTTCGTAATTCCTATTTCATAATTGGAACTCTGTTATTCTATGATTGGAGTGAGCTCGCTCTGCGAGCGGCATCCGAAATGCCTCCAGCAGAGCTGGGGGAAATAATATCATGAAATGAACCTATTTGAAAGAATGAGCTATCCGGCTTTAAAACACGGAATAAGTGAGTTTATTATGCTTTTAATGACAGTCTAATCATATGAAAATCAATAATTAAAGAACTCGGAATAGAACACGGAAAAATAAAGAATTTTTTGTACATTTGAAGAATGAAAATTTCCGGATTGGAATATTACACAAGCATAAGTTCAATGGAGCCCATGTTCCCCGAGGATACTTCAGGGGAACTGGAAGATTTGGCAGAAGACCTCGTGTTTAAAGCACTGTCATTGTCTGGGTCACTGCATCCGTTAACAAGAGCAGCAATTGCTAATGTCCTAAGCCCAATGAATAGTTATTATTCAAATTTAATAGAGGGACATGATACACATCCGATAGATATTGAACGGGCATTGAATAATCAGTTTTCTTCAAGCGAAAAGCAACGGTCGTTGCAATTAGAAGCGAAGGGACATGTTGAAGTTCAAGCATGGATTCGAGATAAATTCAAGATGTCTGTTCATAATACTTTTGATCTAGAGTTTATTAAGTCGATACATTTTGAATTCTACAAATACCTTTC
>CAMDFE010000109.1 GCA_945897395.1 Chryseobacterium gleum
GTGGAATAACATCTACCTACTCCCTTCGGAGTATTTTCATAGCTGTTTTTGTTGTGGGAATAAGAGAAATCTATATTCGTTTCAATAAACAAAAACAACATGAATAAAATCCTTTCGTTGTGTCTATTGATCGTATCAATGACACTTTCAATGAGCGCTTTCAGCCAAGCAAAAAGTGTTTCGGCGCAAAAATTCAACGCTACCGGTGTCGGTGCTAAACTTACTTTGCCAACAACTGATGTTGTTGCTCCAAAGCCAGACCCGAAAAGAGGTTCTTGCTGCTTAAATTTCGACAACTGGACAGGTTACACCCTTTATGTTTGGGTTGATGATGTTTACAGAGGGACTGTTTCTCCTTGGGACAGCGGTAATGTGTGTGTTCAGGAAGGTTGGACAAAATATTATGTTCGCACCGCGGGTTCTACCTATGAGTGGCAAGACTCTGGTGAGTGTACTGGAGATTACGAACTAAAAATCGACTAAAATCACAATCTATTATTCTTGAAAGGCTGATGAGACTTATGTCTTTATCAGCCTTTTTCATTTATATATATTCCACATGAAAAACGTTCTAACCTTTTGCATTCTTTTCATCTCGCTTCTTTCCATAAATGGACAGCAACAAACCCATGCTTTGCTTATTGCTGCCCATGGTTATAGCGCAGAAAGCAAATGGAATGAACTCGGCGAATCTACTCTTAACGACATGCAATTGGTTCGCAACGCACTTCTCGGGCGAGGCGTGGACAATGAAAATATTTACATTCTAGATTCGGGTGCAACCAAACTAGCTATAGTGAACGCTTTTGAAAACGTGCTTATTCCAAGTCTTACTATGGGCGATGTTGTTATGTTGCATTTTTCAGGGCACGGCTATCAAATTCCAGACAACAACACAGATGAACTAGACGGTTTAGATGAAGCACTTGTGCCCATTGATGCAAAATATGACGGCGGGAAGAGAAAAGACTATGCCTTTTACGCGAACTACTTACGCGACGACGAACTGAATAAATTACTTGAAGAAATAAGAGTCGCTCTTGGCCCAGATGGTGATTTGTTTGTTACCATAGACGCCTGCCATTCCGGAACATCTACCAGGGGTATAGGCCCGTCGCGTGGTGCCGTTAGACTCGATCTTAATACTTATGAGAACTCAGAGACAGATGAAAATTGGGAGCCTATTTCAGAAAGAAAAGATCTATCGAATATGGTTGCCTTTTTCGCTTCAAGCCAGAGCCAGTTAAACTCAGAATACCAAGAAGGAGATTTAAGCTGTGGTTCACTTTCCTTCGCTTTAAGCAAAGCCATTTCTTCATCGACTGCAACAACATCTTATCAAGCTCTTTTCGAAAAGGTTCGAAACACTATGATTGGAATTGTACCGGCTCAAACGCCGAGCGCCGAGGGAACAATGAACACCACAATTCTAGGAGGAAAACTCCTTCCGACTGCACAATTTCTGCGTGTAAAAGAGGTTTTAGAAAATAACCTAATTGTAATTTCTGGTGGACTACTTGCTTCCATAAACACCGGTTCGGTTATTGGTTTTTTCGAACCTGACACGCGCTATTTTTCAATTGAAAATGCTGTTTTCACTGGCAAAGTAACAGCAAGTTCAACAACCGAATGCGAGGTAACAGCGGTGAACATTCCAACTTCTTTCGAGAAGACGAGCCTTTTGTGGGCGCAGGTTCTCGAAAGAAATTTTGGCAATGTGGCTGTCTCTATTCAATTGAAAAATTTCAACAAAGAAATTATTAAACAGTTGGAAAATGAATTCAAGGACGTCCCTTTTATTTCATTGAATAAAGGAAAGAAAACAGATCTTTTCATAGAGCTCGATCATGCATCTGAGAGCAAGCCCAACGCTATCAAATTAAATACACTCGGAGATATAAATTTCGCCCTATCCTCTTTTGAAGTTACAGAAAAAGAAGAGCTCGCGAAGGTGCAAATCGATTGGCTTATGCACAAAATAGCCGATTACGCCCAAGGGAAATTTCTTAGGAATTTATCCATTGACAACGCAGAATACTCCGCAACCATCTCGTTAACTGAAGTTTTAAAAATAGAAGGAACAAGCGGACGTTCAGCGAAAGACTACACTGAAGTTCGAAAAATACCTTCGAACAAAATCAACGTTGGGAAATTTCTAAGAGTAGACATTCAGAATAACAGTAACAGGGTACTTTACTATTCCATTTTAGATATCGATGCCTCAGGGAAAATTTCAATTGTTTGTCCCAAATCTGGTCGTCTTCCGGAAGAATACAAAGTCTCTGGTAATACACTTTCAACGAACAATGGTCTTATTGTTAAGATGAGCCCTCCATTGGGACAAGGGGTGTTGAAACTGGTTGTTACTAAACAGCCGATAAACCTAACCGGATTGGTAACATCACGAGGGGAAGTAGCCAATCAGGCAAGTAGTTTTGATATGTTCTTTCAAAGTACAATTAAAGGAAAATCGCGGGGAGTAGATACACTTCCAATTGAATTAGAAGAGATAGGAATTTACGATTTTGTGTATGAGATTGTTAAGTAAACCAACGTTTCTCGCTCTAGTCATTTCTATTTTCCTTCCTCAAATTTCTAGCGCGCAATTCAAGACTGAAACTCCTATTTACATGGGGGCTATTAGCTCCGATAAATCGAAAATAGCACTTGCAGACAGTGAAAATATTTCAATATTAAAAACTCAAAATCTCGAAATAATTACAACGATCCCTTGCAATCATTTAACCCGGGGGCTTGTTGCTGAAATCTTCTTCGCTGAAAATAACGACAGCATTCTTTGCTACAGGGCGTGCAAATTCAATGGAGAGCAAGACTGTAGTTTAAACCAAACTTATTTCGCAGATAGCCTTTATTTTTTTAACTTCTTCAACAACACAACGAAAGCTTATTCGGGTAATGCCCGCGCTGCATTTGGAAAATCTCCTGGTTCTTTTTGTGCAATAGTTAATTCAGCACACCCGTTTACGTTCAACAACCAAGAACTCTGGTGGACAGACGGGGCGTTTATGTATACAAATGATCAGGAAAACGTTGCATTAAACACGCCTGTTTTCAATTGCGCTTTAAGCCCCGATGGTGAGAAACTCGCTATTCTCACACGGTCCAATGAAAAACCAAACGAACTTCAGGTGTTAGACATTAAATCGCTCGAGGTTCTTTTCAAAGCGGTCTTGCCCGAACCTTACTATTTCAACATGCAGTTCTCTGAAGAGAACAACGCTATTTTTTTAGAATCCTGTCGCCTTTGGCGAAGTGATATTTATTCCAATTATATAAATGTCTTAGGAAACGTAAAAGACACCATAATAGCTATCAACGAGGAGTACCGGCCTCAGAACGAGACAATACTATCGAAACAAGAGTTTGGCCTCCGTCTTTTACCCGCAGGAAATGAATTCAAGATTCTTGATTTAAAATCAGAAAAGGACATTCACATTTTACACGCAAACACATGTCGTCTTTTCTGCATTCGCAATGCGTATTTAATTAGCGAAAACGAATTAATTGTATTCGGAAGTTATTCTGATCATTCGAGTCCTGTGCTCACTGGTGCTGCGAATAAAATGAAATTAACAGACGTTTCGGTATATACAAAAGTTGACGAAAAAATCGGAAACTACCGCTTGTTCAATCCAAATGAGATTAGAATACTTCCAAATACTTCTGCGATAAATAACAAATCGGAAAAGAAAATTGTCGTTGGAGAAAATAGAGAGTTCGTCTATGTCATTCAAGGGAGATACATGGAAATGTGGGGAATTGAAGACCAAACAATTTTGCAGAGATTTTCTTTCGAAAATGATGTTGATGTATTGGCCGATAAGTTTGATTCGACATTACTTGTTCTTGAAAAACATAAAGATTTAAACGAAGAAAACATTCGGCTAAACTTGTTGAATTTGAATACAGGGCTTGTATCATTTCAAATTTTATCCATAACAGAAGCTGATGATTTTATTCTAAAAAATTCTTTTTCAAAAATCAGCGATGTTGAATCATCTGACTTATTGAAATCCATTCAAAAAACATGGCCTTGTAATCAAAATTCCGATTTACCCTTCTTTGAAACATCTATTTCTACTGATAACCAAGAATTTCTGCTTTTGGATAAGCAGCTGTTAAATCTCAAAACACTCGAGCGTGTTCAAGTTCAAAATTTTAGTAATCACACGCTGTTAAATGGCGAATACGTTGGAATGGCTGCGGAATTAAGCACTCAGAGTTATTGGAGTTTAGAAGATGAAAGTAGTAAAACGAAAAACACATTCTTTTTCGTAAAAGACATAAGACCCGGTGGAGATATACTTGCAATTAGCCCTCGATTCAAATTACAATTTGATGGGCCTTATTACAACTGTGAAACAAATCGATCTTCCACCAGCAGATTTATTTGTGCCTATGTGAATGAGTTTTTTAAAGGCATGCAGCGTGATATTTATCTTTTCGATATTCAAAAAAACCAGGTTTACGAGTTCCTTAATAAAGGTTTGAGTTGGATAGAATTCAATGAGAGTGATTCTCTTTTTCAAATTGTAACTTCTGAATTAACCGACGAAGGAGATAGAAAATATTTCTACGAATTATACGACGCTTGCTCTTTCAAAAAAATCAATAAATCCAATAAATCATTCATAGTTAGAGATTTTGACAACACGGAAATTTCTAAGTTAAACGCACCAGAATATCCACTGGAAGCTAAATACATATACTCGGAATCGACAAAAAAATATTTTGGTTTCTTTCGTTCAGGGAGAATGTTTGTTTGGAGTGCAGGTGAATACTCTCCTTGCGCAACCGTTTCGTTAGGCACAGGAAAAGCTGTTCATTGCTCTTTCGTGGGTGAAAATATCTTTGTGGTGTTGAATAGCCGTGAGGCTTTTTTCATTAATCCAATCACAAACAAAGTTGTTTGCACCATTCTCTTTCTTCCGAATGGAGAAACAACAGATATTCTTTGGTTCTTGCCCGATGGTTCGTTCTACGCGCCAAAAAACACCATTCCTAAATTTCATATGGTGAAGGGAAAAAACGCCTACCCTTTATTGAATTACGAAGCCCTGTTGAACAGACCTGATCGCATTTTATCGGCAATCGGATTGGCAGATGCTGAAACAATTGAAGCGTTTGGAATGGCTTATCAAAAACGAAACAACAAGCTCAAAATTCAAACCCTTGATTTCAATATAAATATTCCCTCGCTTAGTTGGAATTCGAAAATGCCACAAGAATTAAGTGACAGTCTCATTTCTTTTTCAATCACGCTCGACAACCCCTACCAAGAACCCTTAACAGCCCATGTGTTAATTAATGGAGTTCCTGTTTACGGAATGGGCGGAATTCAAATCGAAACTAATAAAACAGAGTTCACCTGTACAACTGCACTCGAAAATGGAAAGAATGAGATTCTGATTTATGTGCAAAACGGCAGCGGGGTTAAGAGCTTCCCTATTTCAAAAGAAATCACTTCCACCTATGGCTTCCAAAGGAGGTTGTTTTTCGTGGGGGTTGGGGTTTCGGAATACATTGACTCTACAAAGAATCTAACGTTCGCTCACAGCGATGTAATGAAGCTTGGCGAGGAGTTTCTTTCAGCTTACGATAACCGGTGTCAGCAACTTCTTTTGACGAATAGTGACGCGACAAGAGAAAACATATTAAACGTTAAGACGTTTCTTGAAAAAACGAATGTTAATGACCTTGTTGTTCTGGCATTCGCTGGTCACGGAACAATTGGTAACAACAGAGAATTCTATTTCTGTCCCAACGATGTCAACTTCAAGTCGCCTGAAAATTCCGGGGTGTCCTATGCAGAAATTGAAGAATTGTTAGATTCCATTCCCGCGCGAAAAAAGTTATTGCTATTGGATGCCT
>CAMDFE010000110.1 GCA_945897395.1 Chryseobacterium gleum
CCTCCTGAAGATTAATCTCCGCAGTTGTCGCTTGACGACCTGTTGTGTAGGTTTGAACTGGACCGTGACATTGCTTACAATCAATCTTTCCAACCGTTACGTGCTGGCTGTGGTTGAAGTAAACGTGATCTGGCAAGTTGTGCACTTTATTCCATACGATTGGCTTCTGATCGTAATTAGCGATGTACTGCTTAGTGATGGTATCGAAACCAATTGCTGCATAAATCTTGGCAATTTCTTTCGAACCAGTGATTGGACCTTTGTTTATACCCTTGTGACAGTTCATACAAACGTTTACAGAAGGGATACTCGCGTGCTTCGATTTACCAGCGCTGCTGTGACAATATTGACAATCGATTTCATTTTTGCAAACGTGACTTGCGTGAGAGAACCAAATAGGTTGTTCTGGGTTGTAGCCTTCGTAAACTGCGATATCCATTAAAGTTCCGTAACCTACAACAACGAAGTAACAAACTAAAAATACACCAACGATTCCAACGAATCCTTTGTTCTTCCACATCCAAGCCTTCATTGAAGACCAATATCCTTTGTGCTCTTCTTCTTCTGAAATATCTCCCCCTGCGTTCGCTGCTTTCAATGAACGTGAAATGTTAGCTGCAGATACCCCAACGATTGCTAGGATTAAACCGATAATGATAATCCAGATTACTCCACCACTACCATTAGCTTCATCCTCCAATGCTTTCATCTTCGCCATATCCTCAACGGTAATGCACTCCGGACCCGCATTGCTTGCTGCGGAACCTGCACCACCACCACCCGACTTAACATACGTCAAGATATGATTAATTTCTTCTTTGGAAACTGCCTGAGCTGCCATCCAACCGTAAGTTCCAACATACTTGTCGACCAATCCTTTCACATATGCGTCACCCGATGCAGCAGCAGCTTGTGGATTTTGAATCCACTTAACAATCATTTCATCCTTACCCGCCCAACGGTCTGAAATACCTTTCAAACCTGGCGCAGCCAAGATCTCATCTGTGATTTTGTGACACGACGCACAATTGGCGTTGAAAAGCTCGGCACCCTTTATGGGGTCCCCACCTTCGTGAATGTTAGCAGCGTAAGACGCTGAAAACAAGGACAGGTTAACAATCGATAATAACGCTCATCCTTTTAAACTTGCTAGACGTCGCTTCATTCCTGGTTTTTTTACAAAAATCCTTATTTAATGCGTCGCAAATTTACTTCAGTAGGTTTATCACAGAAATGTCATTTACATCTATTTATCAATTTATACCTATTCTAAATAAGCCTAAACGTCTTTTGTTCTCATACTCGATTGATACAATGCTATTTATGTTTTGAAGTTCAATAGGCAACACCTACTTTTGTTGAGAAATGTACTTTGTCATGTTGAAACAATTCGTTTTCGTTATTTTCTTAATGCCTGCGCTCGCAATCGCTCAACCCGGAACAACCAATTCCTCGGTAGTGCCTAATAGAACAAATGCAGACAGCCTCGGTCGAGGAATCGTTTCATTCATTGCTTCTCCAACTGTGATTGCACTTGAGAAGAATTCCCGAGGGCTTAACAACTTGCAAGGATACCGCATACAAATTTTCTTCGGTCCGTTAGATCAAGCCAAAAATAAGCGCCAAGAATATATGACGAAAGGCATAATTCATCAAGCTTATCTTGAACAAAACGTTCCCGATTTCAGTCTGAGAATCGGCGATTTTCTAACTGAAAGTGAAGCGCGTCAAGAACTAAAAAACCTTCGATCGATTTACCCGAATGCCTTTCTCGTAAAAGGACATATTGAGCCGCCAAACTTGAACTACTACATCAATACAATTAAAGATTCCGAAAACTAATCATTCGTAACTTCGCCCCATGCCTATTTACCATTCACTCGGAAAAATACCTTCTAAACGTCACACAACGTTTTACAAGGAATCTGGCGAATTGCATTACGAACAGCTATTCGGCACAGAAGGATTCACCGGTATGTCTTCGTTGCTCTATCACCTGCACAGACCTACCCAAATTAAAAGCATTAGCGCACCTGTGGACGTCTCGCCAGTAGCTGCGGTACACCATAACATTGAGCCTAGAATGCTCAGTGGATTCAATGTCGCGCCAAAAGACGATTTCTTAGACAGTAGAACGGTGTTGCTGTTCAACAATGACTTGCACATTTCAGTAGCCGCGCCTCGCAAAAGTTTAACGGAATATTTCTATAAAAACGCAGACGCAGACGAAGTTATTTTCATACACCGCGGCTCCGGAAAATTGCGCACTTTCGTTGGCAACATTCCTTTCGAATATGGCGACTATCTTGTTATACCAAGAGGAATGATTTATCAAATCGATTTCGACACGGAAGACAATCGCTTGTTTATCGTTGAAAGTTTTTCACCCATTGTAACGCCGAAGCGATATAGAAATCAATTCGGACAATTGTTAGAGAGCTCGCCATTTTGCGAACGCGATATCAAGCGTCCATCTGAATTGGAAACACACGACGAGAAAGGTGATTTCACTATGAAAATAAGAAAGGAAAATCACATGCATACCTTGGTGTATGCAACACATCCTTTCGACGTTGCAGGATGGGACGGATATAACTATCCATATGCGTTTTCGATTCACAATTTCGAACCCATTACTGGACGCATTCATCAGCCACCTCCGGTTCATCAAACCTTCGAAGGACACAACTTTGTAATCTGCTCCTTCGTTCCGAGAATATACGATTATCATCCGCAATCTATTCCTGCTCCATACAACCACAGCAACATCGATTCAGACGAAGTATTGTATTACGTAGACGGTGACTTCATGAGTAGAAACCACATTGAAAAAGGATTTATTTCCCTTCACCCCGGTGGAATTCCACACGGACCACACCCCGGAGCTTACGAAAGAAGTATTGGTCAAAAAGAAACGCAAGAACTTGCGGTTATGATAGACCCTTTCAGACCCCTTCGAATTACCGAAGCGGCCCTTCAAATTAACGATCCAAATTATATTAAAAGCTGGTTATAATGAATGTTTACGACTCTGGTTCAGAAATAGAAAAAATATTTCCTGACGCACAAGATTTTTTACCTCTATTAGGTACCGACTACGTTGAATTGTATGTTGGAAATGCAAAACAATCCGCTCACTACTACATGAGCGCATGGGGTTTCAAGCCTCTGGCTTATCGCGGATTAGAAACCGGATCGAAAGATGCCGTTTCGTATGTTCTTCAACAAGATAAAATTCGCTTGGTTCTCACTACTGCTTTGGGTCCTGGTGGTCCAATTAACGAGCACGTGAACCAACACGGAGATGGTGTTAAGGTCATTGCTTTAATGGTTGATGATGCTACCAAGGCATGGGAAGAAACCACAGAGCGAGGTGGTGAAACATGTCTTGATCCTATTCGCTTGAACGACGCTAACGGAGAGATTATCCTAAGCGGAATTCGTACATACGGAGAAACTTTCCATTACTTCGTTGAACGCAAAAATTACACCGGTGTATTCATGCCGGGTTATGTGAAGTGGGAACCTGCCTATCAGCCGACAGAAGTTGGATTGAAATACATTGATCACATGGTGGGAAATGTGGGTTGGAATGAAATGAACAAGTGGGTTGAATTCTATGCGAAAGTGATGGGATTTACGCAATTGGTGAGCTTCGACGACAAAGACATTTCTACCGAATACACGGCACTCATGAGTAAGGTAATGTCGAACGGAAACGGTCGTGTTAAATTTCCAATTAACGAGCCCGCTGAAGGTAGAAAGAAAAGTCAAATTGAAGAGTATATCGAATTCTATAATGGCGCAGGCGTGCAGCACATTGCTGTAGCAACGAATAACATTATTGAAACGGTTACCGCGTTAAAAAACAACGGCATTGAATTTTTAACGGTACCCAACACCTATTACGAAACCGTTTTAGATCGTGTAGGTAAAATCGATGAAGACCTTGCTCCGCTTCAGGAACTAGGCATCTTAATCGATCGTGACGACGAAGGATACTTGCTTCAAATCTTCACGAAACCTGTTCTCGACAGACCAACCATGTTTTTTGAAATCATTCAAAGAAAAGGCGCGCAGTCATTTGGAAAAGGAAACTTCAAAGCACTTTTTGAATCCATCGAACGCGAACAAGAAAGACGCGGAACACTATAATTCGTGAAGTTATCGCTCTTCATTGCTAGACGCTACTTGTTCGCGAAAAAATCGCGAAACATTATAAATGCCATATCGCTCATCTCCATGAGCGTTGTGGCATTTGTTGCTTGTGCAATGATCCTAGTAATGAGTGCCTTCAATGGCCTTGAACTTCTTATTGAAGATCTATTCTCGAGCTTCGATGCACCAATAACTATTGTAGCAAAACAAGGAATTCAAATCGAAGAGAAATCTATTCCATTTGAAAAAATTCAACAACTTGAAGGTGTTACTTTAATTGGAAAAGTGATTGAAAACGATGCTTGGTTGCAATACAACAATTCCAATACAGTAGCCACCATTAAAGGCATTGAAGCCGCCTATGTAAAAACGTTGCCCACCGACAGCATGGTTTACTCCGGTGAATTTTTACTGGAAGAAGATTCGGCAAATTATGCCGTTGTAGGGCTTGGTGTTCGTGGAGAATTGCAATTTCCTTCATCGTTAAATCAGCCCGTTATTCTGAACATTAAAACTCCGGTTGCAGGACGAAGACTTTCAACCAATCGTGAAAACGCTTTCAATGAAACAAATCTGCGTGTGACCGGAATCTTCACAGCGAATGCTGAACTCGACAAGAAATATATTTTCCTTCCTTTCAGATTAGCACGAGAGCTGTATGAAATGGATTCAACGTTTACAGCTTTGGAAATTCAAACTTCACCCAATACGAATTTGAATAAGTTGAAGGAAGAACTTCAATCCATGCTGCCGAATCTCAACGTTCAAACGCGCGAAGACAAAAACGCCTTGGTATACAAAACAAATGAAAGCGAGAAATGGGCGACCTACCTCATTTTGGTTTTCATTCTCATCATTGCAAGCTTCAACATCTTGGCTTCACTTACGCTGCTCATTATTGAAAAGAAAAAAGACATTCACGTCATGTACAGCATGGGCGCTACTAAAGCCACCATTCGCAATATTTTCATTTTAGAAGGTGTGTTCATTAACCTCACGGGCGCGCTGGTTGGAACTGCGCTTGGGCTAACCCTTACCTATCTTCAACAAACAGTGGGGCTGGTTCGTATGCAAGGAGCCGTGGTTGAGTTCTATCCGGTTCACATTATTCCTTCATCCGTGGCTCTTATTTTCCTAACTGTCTGCACCATTGGCAGCGTCTTTTGCCTTGTATTCGTTCCAGCTTTATTGAAAAAATTTCAATACAACAAGTCACAGGATTAAGCCAATTCAATTTTGTTTCCGGGTAAACAGCGCACCACGCCTTTCAATTCCAATTTCAACAAATGAAGCGCTAGATTTTCACCTTCGAATTTCAACTTCAAAACATCTAAATCCAACGAGTTTTCTCTTCGAAGCAAATTGAAAACCTTCGTCTCTTCCACACTCAATTCCGGAATAACTAATTGTGTTGCCTTGGCATCCAACTGCCAATCCATAAGCAAACACAACTCCTCAGCAGAGGTAATCAAATGGGCCTTTTGTTGACGTATGAGATTGTTACAGCCTCTGCTGTATGCGTCATTCGCTCGACCAGGCAACGCAAAAACTTCCTTGTTGAAGTCGTTCGCGAAATTCGCAGTTACAAGCGCTCCACCCTTGGCTGCTGACTCAACGACAAGCACCGCGTCCGAAAGAGCAGCTATAC
>CAMDFE010000111.1 GCA_945897395.1 Chryseobacterium gleum
CGGATGAATTGTAGACATGTTCCGCAGCAAAATCGGTTGATGAACTACCGTCACCAAATTCCCAAGTGAAATTCCAACCTGTTGCAGATTGATTTTCAATTTGAAGATTTAATCCATTGGATGATGTGCTAATTGATACAGCAGGATCATATTCCCCCACATGCCATTCTATCAAGTTATTGAACACGACTTCTTGAGCAGCTAATTTTATTTTTTCAGCAATAACAGGATCTAATGTTGAAGTATAGGTAACGAGGTACGGGTCAGTGCGAAGCATTACCGCAATCATGGAGCATGCCGCAGCATAACTTCCTTCAAGAGATGGATGACTGCCATCTGTGGAATATAAATTTATTTCGGGATAGGTAGTTCTTATGTACTTCCAGAGTGCTCCAACAGGAGAAAGAATTGCCTGGTTATCAATGGCCATTTGTCTGTAGCGAAGATTCAACAAACTATCCATGCCTTCATACGTGCATACCGGAGGCCACGAGGCGCAGTTCCCTGCATCACCGTTTTGTCTTCCCCAAGTCATATAAAAAACCGTCTCGGTGCAAGAATCTACTGCAAGTATTTGGTTGTTCAATTGAGTTGCAAATGGAAAACACTCCGCTGCGACTTGCCCATCTGGAAAGGAGGGGAGTTGACTTTGCTCTTGCAAAACGACATAGTCCCAGTTCCCTTCATTAATAAGGGCTTGAGAACTTGCATTCGTGGTGTGCATTTGAAAAGTTGTTCCTCCTGGAGTGCTACTTGCCACTTCCATAGGCATACCCGCGAAGCCAATGCTCAAGGCACAATCTGCAGTTAGTTGAGGCAAATTATTTACCGCAGTGTAACTGTTCCCAATGAACAACACACGCGTCTGAGAATGCAAAAGGTTGGTGAAAATTACCAACCATGCACAGAAAAATAATTTCTTCATATTACTTAAATATCACTGGACCAACAATTGATTTTCCTTCACGAATATATTCAACTTCAGTTGTGTCACCTTCGTTAAACTTTCCAAGCGCTTCCATGTATGAACTCATGTCTGTGATTTTGTTGGTTCCTAATCGAACAACAATATCGCCTTGCTTCAAACCAGCCATCGCAGCGGGTCTATTTTCTTTCACACCGTCGATGCGCATTCCAACTCCGCTGAACATATAATCTGGCATAACACCTAGTGTTACTTTAAACGAAGAGTTCATTGGTTTTGGATCTATGGTCTTTGTGAATTCCAATTTCGAATGTGCATTCATTTCAACACACATCGAATACATGTAATTCACCACTTCATTCAATCCCTCATAATTGATTTTGTCGAAGTCATCACTTGGCTTGTGGTAGTCGCTGTGCTGACCGGTGAAAAAGTGAAGCACAGGCACTCCCATGTTGTAGAACGAACTGTGGTCGCTTGGACCGATGCCACTTTTATCGAACAACAATTTGAAATTCGTTGTGTTGTTTTTTGTGAGCCAGTTCTCAAATTCAGGAGAAGTCCCTGTTCCGCTAATTGAAAGAGCGTGCTCTGCGTTCAATCTTCCAACCATGTCCATGTTCATCATACAATTAACAGTAGCTAAATCAACAGTTGGATTCTTGCAGAAGTAATTACTTCCCCACAATCCTTTTTCTTCTCCGCTGAAGGCAATGAAGAGGTAGTTGTATTGAGTGGTTGAAGAGGATTTATCTGCTTTGAATTTGCGAGCCAACTCAATCATAGCAGAAACGCCGCTGGCGTTGTCATCTGCTCCGTTGTGAATGGCGCGCTCTCCTGTCCACAAGCTATTCTCGTCGCCATAACCCAAGTGATCATAGTGTGCGCCAATGATGATGGTATTCGCAGCGCCGTTGTCTATGAAACCGACAACATTTTTTCCATTGATTTCTTTCACCAATGACTTTCCCATTTTCAAACTGTCACCCACTTGGTGCACTTGTCCATGTCCTTGCGGAATAAATGAGAAGGCTTGAAAAAATCCGAGAGTTCCTTTTGGAAGTAATCCAATTTGAAGAAATTGATCTTGAATATATACAGCAGCTTTATCAGCGCCAGGTGTTCCTATAGCTCTTCCTTCGAATGCATCACTGGCCAAAACCGCAACATCTGTTTTTAAATGAGCAACGCTTTCGGTTGATTTTTTTTCATGAGGAATTACAGTGCAGCTGGCGAATGCAACTGCCACAGAAATCTGAAGTAAAAACTTTTTCATGCCGCAAATTTAGTGACGATTCAATATAGTTTTCAATTCTTCGTTACCTTCGCTATATGAGGTGTGTCAGTCTTTTTTTCTTCTTATTTCTTTCCCTAATAGGATCTTCCCAGACCATTCGAATTGAAGGAAGAGTGCGCGATCCTCATGGTCAAGGAATCCCAAACGCCATAATAGTAAACAACAGAACCAAAACAGGAAGCTTTGGTAATTCGAGCGGTTTTTATTCCATTGTTTGTGAGAAGACCGACACATTAAGCATTACTGCCTTGAGTTATTACACGCGTCAATTGTGCATGAAAGATTCTTTGGTTAAGGTTGTATATCATCCGACAATTTTTCTCGACGATAGAACTTACATGTTACCCGTTGTTGAATTCATTTCACCTCGAGATTTAGAATCCATTGAGGAAGATTTGCGCGGTTTGGGCTTCGATGAAAATCAATTTAAGACGGCTAATGTAAGTAATCCAATTACGTTTTTATACGAGCAATTTAGTAAACGTGAAAGAAGCAAGCTAGAGGTTTCTCGCATGGTTTACGAAGACAAGAAACGGGCTTTGCTGAAAGAGCTTTTTCACTTGTATGTCGATTATGATATTATTGATTTAACCAACGAAGAGTTCGACACGTTTATTGATTTCATGCATGTGAGTGATGAATTCATTCGTCAGAGTTCACAATATGAATTTTTGATTTTTGTGAAAGAAGAATTTCAGCAATATAAAATTTGGAGACGTGGAAGAAGAGAGTGGAAGGAAGAAGATTTCAATTACGACAAGGATTAGTTCCTTCTCGAATTTTGAATGAAGTTTCCCCCGCATTTGAAAAAGCCAGCATTCCGGTCGTAGTAGTATACCAATAGCTGATAATTGTTTTCAGTGGCAGAATGATTTCCTTCAGCAAAATTAATCTCTTCGTTGTTGCTTGAAGGCTCAATGCGAAAGCGGTAATTATACACCCCTTGTTTCAGATACATTGTGGCTTGATACGCTTTTTTAATGTCACTGTATTCACACAGAATAGGAGTATTCCATTCATTTCCACATTCAAGAAAAACCTTGTTAAGTAATTCGGGTGAATTCAATTCGAAATGAACAAAAGTGTAGTCGCTGGTTAGATCGTCATCTTCATAAATTTCACTGGAAATCAATGCAGCACCGTTGAGGTCGGAACGACTGGTGTAGGCGAGATTCATTTCATTCTGGCTTGGGTATAGGTAGATGTGATTTTCATTTTCAACACGAACGTTGTTTTGGACGTTATACCCGTTTAAGCGTAAATCCTTCGTTTCAAAAGCTTCCCATTCGCCGCCTCCTGGAAATTCATTTTCACCGTTTGCATAATCATACACCAATACGTTGTTGGGTTGAATGTATGTCGGTTGGAAATTCATTTTATCGTCTTCCCATCTTCCGTTTTGAAGAATAACGGGAATGACTTTGTTCATGTCGTACACAGGAGTGTTAGCCAGTGAAATGGTGAAATCAACTTCCTGATGTGACTGAAGATGTTGAATAGTAGAGGCACGCTTAATATTCATGTCGGCATTCAATCCGTGATCTCCTTCAACATAAACCACCAAGCGAAATCCAATTCGAACGCTCGATTCAGTGCATTCGCTTCCTTCGTGAACAACAACGTAGTAGTTTCCAGATTGAATAAACTTGGTCATGGTATTGGGCAATTCGAATCGGTAGTGATCGAAAGTAGCGGTTGTGTGAATGGAGTTTTCGGGGAAGGAAACGCGTTGACTTGGGAATCCTTGTATGACGTCTGAAGGATTACTGTCATCGGTGTTCCAGACTGGGTCGCAGTGAAAAATGGAGTAGTACAAATCTTCATCAGGAGAAGTGAATACATCGAATTCAAATTGAATGACGTCGTTACTCAATAGGTTTAAGAACGGTCCGGAAAGGGCAGCGTCTTTGGCGTGCGCTTCAACCGAAAAATAGTCGTGATCGGAATGAACGAAGTTGCTATTGGTTGTCGGAACTTGCGCATGAAGTGAACCTAAGATCATAGCAGTTAAGCAAAGAGAAAAATAAAACAGGATAGTTGAAGTATTCCGCATGCGATAAAGTTATTCAGTTTATTTTTGTGTTATGAAAAAAAATGCAGCTATCCTGTTTTTTGCAATTGTTTTGATTGGAGTTGTTTTGCATTCCTGTGGAAACAAAAACAAAAAGGATGAAGGATTAATTGGAAGAGACTATGATCGCGATTTTTTGGGAATGAAGTATGCGGTGAGCGTAGTTGGTGACACCACCGACTATTCGTTCGCTTTCGACTCGATTGAAAACGCAGTGCGCATGCACATTGATGCAAACAATCCGAACAGCACGTGCATGTTGTACAATTATGCTTCTGCTGAAAATGGTTTTTTTGAATTTACGGATTACAACAGAATAATGGGAGTAATGCTTACAATGGCAAGAGAATTCAATTATCGTTCGGGCGGTTGTTGGGATTTTACTCTTTCTCCGGCCCAAATAGCTTGGTTGCCACAATTGTTGAATCCAATGCCGAAAGTTCCAAATATTGATTCCTTGAAAGTCTTTACTGGCATGTATTCGGTTAACGTTGATGTTGAAGATGTTGAGGAAAATGGAGTGTATAAATCAACTCGCATTCGAAAAAACAACACAAAGGTTCAAATTGATTTGCAGAAGTTTGGAAGTGCCATGGTTTTGGATAAAATACTTGAATACTTGAAAGAGCGAAATGTATCTGTAAAGCAAGCCGTTGTGAAGACCGATGTTTGGCAGGCGGGATTTGGAACAGCAGTGGACAGTTTAAATGTATTAGACATGAAAACCTCTGGGCAAAACACAGGAAATCTTTTGCGCGTGGTGAATCGCGCTTACGCAACATACGACGCACGAAATAAATTATCACTACTCGACCCGAAGACGCTTTCTCCTGTTCAGAATGAAATGTATCAGAGTTACGTTTCTGCAAAAACCATTGTCGAATCTTATGTCTTTGCTGAAGCATTCATGGTTATGGGAGTGGAAGAAATTGGTCAGTTTTATGAGGTGAATGCTGAAAGCGATATTCAGTCGTTGCTTTATTTCATGAAATCAGATTCGGAGCGAGCATCTGCTTCAACAGAGAATTTTAATAAAATGATGGTAGCTCCTTCGGCCCAATAAAATGGGAGACAAACTAATATTGGCGATTGAAAGCAGTTGCGACGAAACGTCTGCGGCTGTTTTGTTGGGCACGAAAGTTTTATCGAACGAGGTATACACCCAGCTTCAACATGCGCAGTATGGAGGTGTTGTTCCAGAGATTGCTAGTCGTGCGCATCAAACCATGATTACTGCTGTTGTTCAGGCTGCGTTAAAGACAGCAGGGAGGGAGCTAAGCGATTTGGAAGTCATTGCAGTAACACAAGGTCCTGGACTCATGGGTTCTTTGTTGGTTGGAATTTCATTCGCGAAAAGTTTAAGTCTTGCATTGGAAATTCCAATAGTTGGAGTGAATCATATGCAAGCACACGTCCTTGCGCACTTGGCAGATGACTGTGAGAACAAA
>CAMDFE010000112.1 GCA_945897395.1 Chryseobacterium gleum
CGCATGCCTACAGAGGTTATGACCCAAGAATATTTGAGGAAGCCGGAACAACCTTGTTCAATGCGGGAACGAGCGCACAGAATGCGAAGGGCTCGTTTGTGTTGTACAACGAATATTTAAGGGATAGATCGGATGTTTTCATTCTAGACGTTTACGATCCAGTATTTGAGTTAGAGGGAACTGAAAGTAACATGCGTTTGATTCAGAATGTTCCAACAGAGAAAGCCGCTGTGGCATTGGTTCGACAAGAATGTAAGATTTATACCGTGAACGCCCTTCTGGTGCGCTTTGCAAGTATAAATCCAACTGACGAAGCTCCGAACAATGACTACGTGAAGAATGGCTTCTGCGAGAAGAAAGGAATCTTGTATGCTGTTGAACCCTTGAACGATTCGGTCTTCGATGAGAATGATGAAATGTTCATGGCGTTTGAGAAGATGATAAAGCAAATGCAAGCTGATGGTAAGCGCATTGTTTTGTGCAGTCATCCATTACCGCAATCACATGGACTTCGTAATTATCACGACAAGTTTTTATCGCGATTTAATCCGTTAATTCAAAAACTTGGTCTTGATTACATAGATCTTACTTATTACACCGAAGGATTCGGTATCAATGAATTCGCAGATCTTTCTCACTTGAATCAGCAAGGGGTTGAGTTGTACAATCGTTTGTTACTCCGAAATTCCAATTTCAACGAAGCGGTCATTAAATAAAAAAACCCACTCAATTTGAATGGGTTTTTCTTCTGTGGTGCCACCGGGATTCGAACCTGGGACACAAGGATTTTCAGTCCTTTGCTCTACCAACTGAGCTATGGCACCGAAGCGGGGGCAAATATAATCATTTATTTCAATTCACCTATATTTGCAATTCAAATTTTTTGAGGAGAGATGTCAGAGTGGTCGATCGAGCACGCTTGGAAAGCGTGTGTATTGAAAGGTACCGAGGGTTCGAATCCCTCTCTCTCCGCTGAAACACTTGCGAATAACGCCGCAAGAAACTGCAAAAGCCCGTCAAACACACGTCTGACGGGCTTTTTGCTTTTTAGTGCTTTTGCAACGGAAAGCAAAAAAACGCAGATTTTGGCATTTTTCGCGAGCGTAAAACGAGCGCGTAAAATTTCTGAAATCACGCGCTCGTTTTGCGGGGTGAATTTGCGCTGAACTGCGCATGTTTGCTGACGTTGATTCATTTTCATGTAACTAGTTTTGTAAACATTACATGATGAAAATAAATCCAATTCAACTGCATTTCTTTCCAAAAAAGAAAACAAACAATTCAATCCATTCGCTTTACATGCGGATGCAAATTGGGAGCGAACGATGCGATATCTCATTGAAGTATGAGCTTTCCAAAGAGTCGTGGGATAAATCGAACCAAAGGTTGAAGCCCAAGCATCGCGATCAGACTCGAGTGTCAGTTCTTATGAATGAGTATCGTCACCGTGCGCATGCTATTTATCAAGAGAGTATTCAGCTTGGAAAGTCGCCTTCGGTGTTTGATGTAAGAAACGAATTACTAGGTATTCCAGATGAAGGAGTTTCAGCATCTTGTATTTTCGAAATGTTTCGAAAGGCCATCGATCGCAAAAGAGCGCTCGCAGGAGAAAACAACTCAGCTGCTACCATTCAGAAGTACGGACGCACGAAGGGTCACTTGGAAAATTTTGTGAAGGCTACCTTCAACAAGAGCATCTTTCCTTGTGAAGACATTACGTTAAAGTTCATTGAAGATTTCGAAGTCTATCTGAAGAATCGAGGCAATTGTCAGCATAACTCCGCCATGAAGCACATTCAAACTTTTCGAACGATTTTCAAAACGGCCATTGCACATGGATACGTCAAAAATGACCCGTTTGCAAATTACAAGATTCGTTTGCAAGAGGTCGTTCGCGATTGTTTGAATCAAGACGAAATCAACCGCATTGAATCGGTTGAGTTGAGCAACAAGAAACTAATGCGTGTGCGCGACTTCTTTTTGTTCTCTTGTTATACCGGATTGGCTTATGCTGAAATATACAATCTGAAAGCGAAGAACATTCAATTGGAGAACGGTCAATATTGGATTCGTACGAGAAGATTGAAGACGAATGTCATTACGAATGTTCCACTTTTGGAGAAGCCGAGGGCAATCTTGTTGAAGTACAATAGCAAATTGCACGAGCTAGCCGACAACGACTTGGTGTTCCCCATTTTGAGCAATCAAAAGACGAACGACTACCTGAAAATCATCGCGCTTCATTGTGGAATAACGAAGAACCTGCATTTCCATTTGGCTAGACACTCATTTGCGACAACGGTTTTGTTAACCAACGGAGTTCCCATAGAGAGTGTATCGTCTATGTTGGGGCACAAACGCATTGCTACTACGCAACATTATGCGAAGATGGTCGATAAAAAATTGGAAGAAGATATGCAGAAACTTCAGAGTAGACTGAGTGCGTTGGGTGGGAAATAGGGTTGCTTAGAAGTTGCGTAAGTGATGGTCTGTTTATTCGGTTATTGGATGGTTTTTTCGGAAAATTTGTAAAAATAATTTATATGACTGAATACCAAAACCAAAACAAATGGCTAACGAAAAAAGACTTGACTCGTTACCTACCCATCTCTCTTCGATCGATTGAAAATTATGTCAAGAAGGGATTATTCATAGCCCATAGATTGGGTGGAAAAATCCTGTTCAACATAGAACAAATCGACGAAGCGATTCAGAATAGCGCAATGCCCTTGATGACCCGATTTACGAAAACAAATAAATAAAAACAATGAAAACAACAAACCTAAAATGGCGCTTGTGCGCATGCAATTGCGGGAGGGCATTTCCTACAAAGAACAAATCGAAGATTTATATAAACAAGCAACATGCAGATCGGGATTACAATCTGACCAGAAGGAAAGAAAGATTGCAGAAATTGGCTGAGGAGAGAGCAGAGCAAGAAAAGAAGAACAGCTGCGGTTATTATGTGAATGACGAAATATTAAGAAAATACTTTGACCGTTCGATATTTGATGAGGTTGAATGTCTTTTCTGCACATTGGAAAACGACGGATTCAGATCGGAATTCGTAACAAGAAGTATCATTTTAGCAAACAGAACAATTCATTTGTTTATCGAATTTTGCGTTTCAATACGAAAGGGCGACTATTCTGGAATAGTGAGAATTGAAAGAAGCGAGAAGTATAGAAATACAGTTTCAGAAAATATCCCAAGGACAACTAAGAAACGAATTGTGCGCAGTGCTGAATGGCATAGAGCTAGATTGGCTAGGAATCAAGGATTGAATTGAATGGTGAAGGGAAGAGCTAAAAACGATGTCCTTGAATAGTGCGTATTCGTTTTGTTGAGCGTAAACGGTTAACTGAAGCAACGCTTAATTTCGTGGTTGGTCGCGAACAGAATCAAGAGCTGAAAAGGCAACTCGAGGATTTAGGATGTAAATTGAGGCGGAAGATTTTTACGCGAAGTCAAGCTTATTGTAGATTTCTTTGGTGAGCCTTAGCAGTTTGCGGTTTTTCGTTCTGGCGGGTTTCGTAGCACATAACTATCTACTAGTGCTGTAATTGATACGAAGCACAAATGTTCAATGAACTTCTGAATCGCCTTTTTTGAGTAGGTGGTGTTATGCCTATTGCTTCTCATGTCCTACGTTATAATTTGTCAATGTATAGTTCTCTAATACGTTTCACTTGATTTATTTCCGTCTCAAGAAGTTCATACTTTACAAGATAGTCTTTTACCTTTTGAAACAGCATATTACCAATTTCGTGAATTAGTTCAATTCGGTTTTGAACTATTTCAAAAGTTTTTTGAATTAAGTCCTTGTCAATTTTAGTTAGTTCAATTTGTGCTGCTGCTTCGTCGGTTGTTTGTGGATATTTAATATTTCTTAAAGTTTGGACAAGCTCTCGGATTTTGGAGTGGTCATTCGTGCTTCCACCAGTTTTCCAATCTCTGCAAGCATAGTCTGCATCAAACTCTCCAGTTACTTCCATTGCCTCGGATATTGCGCCAGCAAATAGAACTTTTATCCTCCTTTCAAGATAAACACTTATCTCAGTAATTGATGTAATATTCGGTGTCCAAGGTTCTATTACGGCATGACCAGTATGACCTTGGATAGGGTCGAATTGGACCGCTATACCATGAGTTATAAATAACAATTCTCTTGCGACTATATAGTGTCCTGCCTCGTGGTTGCAAATTCTTTTAATTCTATTAGTATCGGTATATTGAATTTTCATTGTAAATTCTTGTACTAGCAATTTGATTGTGTCAGTTCGTTAATCAGCCATTGGTAATTTGCTCTTGCGTTAGAAATGATTTCTGTGAAAGAGTGATATGTCAGGTCGGTGGCGTTGTTCTGTTGTTTTATTTTTCCTCCTGTGTCACCACCAATTAGTTTTATGATAATTCTGTCGTTGGGAAACATTGTTGATAGCTCGTCTCTGTATCGCTGTGCTTGGGCTTCGTCATTTCGTGTCAAGGTATGTGATGGTCTTTTAAACTCAATTAAAAGTCGTTCACGATTAAAAGCCATTCCCAAAAACAGGTCGGGGCGTTTGTTTGCGTTTTCGCCTTTATATATTTTGTCGCAAAGTTGTTCGCAAGCCTTTTTCAGTGATTGGTTTGAAATGAAATGTGAATACTCGTAGCCAAAAACCCAAAGGTTGTTTGCAAGTGCTTGATGAACCGTTGCTTCTAATGTGTCTGGGCTCCCAACAAGGGTTTGAAGCTTGTCTAAAAACTTGGCTTTTGCTGACGCTTGCTGTGTGATCATTGTAATTTCGTAAAGCCCAAATTCATTAAAAGCGTCTGCTAATTTTTCAATGTGATGGTCGTCCGCTTGGTCAATATTTTCTAATACTGCCCAGTAATGTCCTTTTTCAAAAGCATCAATCATAACTGAAATTATAGTATCAATTTTGGTGTCGTCCTCTGTCCAAAACCTTTCAATAACTTTTTCAAGTGCCGCTTTTGCAAACAGCTGTCTATACTCAGGGAGTTTTGATAAGTAAGCGTTAATCTTTTTTTGATGTCTTGCTTTTGCAAGTGTCATTTCTTGCTTACAACCTTCTTGCAAGCTTTCAACCATCCAGCCTTGCAAGTTTTCTTCTATTTCTTGTTTCAGTTTACTACTTTCATTTATTTCGCCCCAGTCTGCGGTCGTGTCGTTTAATAAGCAGTCTGCATTTACTTCAACGTGTAATCTTTTTTGAACCTTTTGTGGGATAAGTTCATTTTCTGATAAAAGGTTGTTTGGCTTGCCAACAACCTTTCCATCAACTCTGTAATTTACTCCGTGATACTTATGAGCTTTGTCTGTTATTGTCGCAACTGCTTTAACAGTTTGACCATTTGAAAGGATTATTTCCTTTTCAAATTTTTGCCCTGGAATATCCTTAACGCTTACTTCTTCTCCATTTACTGTTACAGCAAAATCGTTTTCTCGCAAATATTCTCTTGATAAAATTTGTTTCAGTTTTTCGGGATTAGGGAAAGTGAAATTTTGATTTATCCCAGTCAATGTTATTGTAGTTCCGTGGTCTTCCTTGTTGCATGGAATTGAATTTATTGGTAGTTCAATTGCTTCAAGGTCTTTGTCTTTGCCAAGTATGTCGTCTTTTGAAATTACAATTGTTGTTTCTTGTCCTCGTGCTTTAGTTTTAACTTCCATAAACCTTGCAATCATAAGTCCTGCAAATTTCCCGATACCTTTTCGCCCTTTTACT
>CAMDFE010000113.1 GCA_945897395.1 Chryseobacterium gleum
AAAGATTTATAAATCGAATTTAGAGGTGAAGTATAAAGAGACTTCCGGATTGCTTCTTTACGATTTCATTTACGATATGGCGTTGGTGTATGCGGCGGCTGATGTTATTGTTTCTCGCGCAGGAGCCATGAGTGTTTCGGAACTATCGCTCGTAGGAAAGCCAGTGGTGTTTATGCCTTCTCCGAATGTGGCAGAAGACCATCAGACGAAGAATGCCATGGCGCTCGTTTCGAAACGAGCGGCGCTGATGGTGCGTGATAGCGAGGCGGAATTGAAGCTGGCTGAAGTAGTTTCAGAATTGATTCAAAACGAAATAGAAATTTCAGAATTGAAAGGAAATATTGCTGCATTCGCTCGTCCGAATGCAACTTCAGAAATTGTAGATACCTTAATTGAAGTGGTATATGGAAGAGCGTAAGCTAACGTGCGATGTAATGTATTTCTTAGGTATAGGAGGCATTGGAATGTCCGCCTTGGCGCGTTATTTCCATCGCAAGGGAGTGCACGTTATGGGCTATGACAGAACATCTACCGCACTAACTACTGAATTGGAGTTGGAAGGAATGTCGGTTCAGTATGAAGACACGGTGATGTCTTTGCCGCAGTTGCTTCATTCCACGCCGAAGGAAAAAGTACTCATCATTCGAACTCCTGCCGTTCCAATAGATTCTTCGCAATTGCAGTATTTCCTTCAACATGAATTTAGAATTTGGAAGCGAAGCGAGTTGTTGGGTTATATCACACAACTCGATGAAACCATTGCGATTGGCGGAACACACGGTAAGACAACGACTTCAACCTTGGTAGCGCACATACTTCATTCAACCATTGGATGCAATGCTTTTTTAGGTGGAATTTCTTCCAACTTTAAAAGCAATGTTTTACTATCAGATACATCGCGAACGGTGGTGGAAGCCGATGAATTTGATCGAAGTTTTTTAACGCTGTTTCCGAAGATTTCGGCATTGACTTCCATGGATCCAGATCATTTGGATATATATGGAAATGAAGAAAGTATTCGTGAAGGGTTTTTACTTTTTTTGAAGCAGACCCATGCCGATGGAAGTATTGTGGTGAGGAAGGAATTAAATATTCATGAACATTTAAAGGCGGAAAGAGCGGGTGTGTTCACCTACAGTATTCTTTCGGAAGCCGATTATTCAGGAAGTAATATTCGCATAGAAGACGGGGAATATGTCTTCGATTTTAATTCACCTTTTGGTGAATTAAGTAATGTTCGAGTTGGATTGCCCGGCAGGCACAATGTTGAGAATGCGGTCGTGGCAATGGCTTGCTCGTTGTTGGCTGGTGTTGAGATAAATGATCTTCCTGCCGTGTTGGAGAGTTTTAAGGGAGTAGCGAGGAGATTTGATGTGCGCCTTAAAAGTGAATCTACCGTTTATATTGATGATTACGCGCATCATCCGACCGAGCTTTCAGCCTGCATTCGTTCGGTGCGTGAATTGTTTCCAAATAAAAAAATAGCGGGAATATTTCAGCCTCATTTGTTTAGCAGAACGCGAGATTTCGCAGAAGGATTTGCAGAGAGTTTAGCGCTCTTAGACATTCCTATTTTGCTACCTATTTATCCAGCCCGTGAAATACCTCTTGAAGGAATTGATTCACAATGGCTATTTGATAAAATTCAAAAGGACGATAAATACTTAGTTGATAAAGATGCCATCTTCACCTTACTGAATAAACTGCAGTTTGATGTGCTTTTAACGTTGGGAGCGGGTGATATTGACACCCTTGTTTCTCCGTTGGAAGTGTTCATGAAAGAACGAGTAAAATGAAAAGGGAGTCGGGAAATACAACTAAGAAATCTTCATGGTTCATGAGGGTTTTGGTGTTGGCGTTTTTTGTACTCATGGGCGCTGGATCAATTGTTCTGTGGGCTTTTTCGATTTCGAAGCACAACGCGCAGCCGGTTCCTGAAGTGCGCGTGAATATTCAGCGCGGACAATACGTTGATGAGCTAATTTCAAAACAAGAAATAGATTCCATTGTACACAGTCACTTTGGTTTGCTTCAAGGAACTCCCATGAATCAAATAGATGTGAGTGCGATTCAGGTTGCTGTGAATAGGCATCCGGCGATTCAATCGTGTAACGTTCATATGGGAGTCGATGGTATTTTAAACATAGACATTCAGCAACGTGCGCCGATGTTCAGAGTGATGAACAGTGATGGAAGCGGATTCTACGTGGATACATTGGGACAGTCGTTTAATTTGTTAGATCGTGCAGTGGCCTATGTTCCCATTTATAGGGTTGAAGGAGTTATGGGTGCTATGCAATACCCGGCGACAAAAGATTATTACGATGAGAATGCATTGGGATTGACGTATTTGGATGAGTTGATTGCATTTGGAAATCATGTGCGTAAAAACACCGACTTGAAAGATTGGACTGAGCATGTTCATTTAACAGCAATGGGAACGCTGGAAGTCATTCCGCGAATTGGCCGGCACGTTATAGATTTCGGAAGCATTTACAACTTGGAAATGAAAACGAAAATGCTTTTTCAATTTTATCGTTCCCAAGTTTATATCACAGATCTTGAGAAATACAGTCGCATAAATTTGAATTTTGAGAATCAAGTTATTTGCGAAAAGCGCGGTGCGGAAATGTTTGCCGCGCCCACAGACACTCTAGCGATTATGGCGAACAATGCGCCAATTGCCTTATCGAACGATTTAATACCAGCAGCTGCGCAAGCAGTTCAACAACCTCAATAATTATTTAAGAATATGGAATACAATACATTCGCCACTTACAACTCTCCAACCCCGAACAACAAAGAAAAATTAGTTGTTGGAATTGATATTGGAACAACCAAGATTGCTTGTGTTGTAGGTAAAATAGACTCACTTGGAAAGGTGACCATTCTTGGAATTGGTCGCAGCAAGAGCGACGGTGTGAAACGCGGTATTGTGTTGAACATTGACCAAACTGTTGCCTCAATTAAGGAAGCTGTTCAAAAGGCAGAGATTGAATGTGGTATCAAAGTTCACCGCGTAAACGTGGGTATTGCAGGCCAGCATATCAAGAGTATTCAGCAGCCTGGAATTTATACTCGAAAGGATTTAGAAACGGAAATCAACATGGCTGATTTACAAGCCTTGAAAGAGGACATGTTCAAGATTCATGTGCCTGCAGGCGAGTCTATAATTCACGTAATTCCACAAGAATATACTGTAGATACTGAAGGCGGAATTAAGGATCCAGTTGGAATGGCTGGTGTTCGTTTGCAAGCAAATTTCCACATTATTACAGGTTCACTTCCAGCTATAAAAAATATTTATCGTTGTGTGAAATTGGCTGGTCTAGAGGTAGGTGAATTAACTCTTGAACCCATCGCGAGTTCTGCGGCTGTATTGAGCGATGAAGAGAAGGAAGCAGGAGTTGCATTGGTAGATATTGGCGGAGGAACAACGGACATTGCGATTTTCCATGATGGACTGATTCGTCACACAGCAGTTATTCCATTCGGTGGAAATATTTTGACAGAGGATATTAAATCGGGATGTAAAATTTTAAGCAAGCATGCTGAACAACTGAAAGTTCAGTACGGATCTGCATTGCCTGCGGAAACGCAGAATGCAAAAGTTGTAGTTCCTGGCTTGAACGGCAGAACACCAAAAGAGATTACGTTGGGTGCGCTTTCTGGAATTATTGAAGCGCGCATGAAAGAAATATTGGAGTTGGTTCACTTCGAAATTGTGCGCAGCGGATACGAGCGCAAATTAATTGGAGGAATTGTACTTACTGGTGGTGGCGCACAATTGAAGCACATTAAGCACTTGGTAGAGTATATAACAGGGTTGGATTGCCGCATCGGTAAGCCAATAGAACACGTTATTAATTACGCAGATGAGTCGCAACTTCCACCAGCTCTTTCAACAGGTGTTGGATTGGTTATTACAGGAGAAGAGAATGTGGGCGAAGATTATTTTGAGCGTGTGGTGAGTGAAGAATTTGTTGAAGGGGAAGTTGTAACTCCAGAGGTAGAGGATTCTGTGGACTTAGATGTTGCCACTAGTAGTTTCGCGGACTATATGAGTTCCATGGGTGTCGCTTCTGCAGAGGAAGAAGTGAATCGCGAAGAAGCTGTTACTCCGGAAATGCAAGAAGAGAAAGAGCAAGATTGGACGAATAGCGTTAATCAGCAAGAGGAAGAATCAGTTGCACCCGTTCGCAAGACACGCATACCTTTCGGTGAGAGCATTGTGGGTCGATTTAAAGGGTTCTTCGAAAACGACGAGGCGGTAAATTAATTTTTTTCGAACAGTGCCACCGCCTCTAAGTGAGAGGTGTGTGGAAACTGATCAACGAAACTAATTTTCTTCAAATTATATCCTGAAAGTATCAGTGTCTCGCAATCTCTTGCTTGTGTGGCTGGGTTGCAGGAAATGTAGACGATGCGTTTCGCATCGAGTCCGATTACTTTTCTTAATGTCTTTGGTGAAATGCCTCCGCGAGGAGGGTCAAGAACCAACGTGTTGATTTGGTTTTGAAACTGCGGTTGTTCCAACAAGAATTTCCCTACATCAGCTGCATAGAATTCAACATTCGAAACGTTGTTTTCTTTTGCGTTTTTCTTAGCGTCGTCAATGGCAGCTTCTACAATATCAACACCTACCACGGGCAGGGAAGTTTTTTGCGCAATAAGTTGTCCTATTGTTCCCGTTCCGCAAAACAAATCGAGAATATACCCATCTGGAACTTCAGCTGGATTGCAGTAATCTATTGCCTTGGTGTAGAGCCTTTCAGCGCTTTTCGGATTGGTTTGAAAGAAGCTCTTCATGTTTACTTTGAACTTCAGTCCCAATAAAATTTCTTCAATTTCTGAATTTCCGAAGAGCACAATAGAAGAGCCATTCAGAGGTTCTGCGCGATCTCCAGTGTCATCATTCAACGTGTGAATAATTCCACCGCAGCGATCACCTAATATGTCTAAAACAAGTTTAACAAATCCGTCGCGATCGAATTGCTCTAGTCCAACCGAAGAAGTAACGAGGTTAATCAGAAGGAGGTCATGGGTAAAAGATTTTCTCACCACAACATAACGGAAGAATCCTTCGCGCTTGGGCGGATGCCACGCAGGAAGGCCGCTATTTATGCAGAAGGTACGAATGCGATGCAGGTTGTTTTCAAATGTCGCATCGAAGAGACCTGATTCAGCATCTAAATTTTCCACCATCCACCAAGTACCTCTGTGCTTAAATCCTAAACCGAAATCGTCTAATTCTTCTTTCGTTGGAAGGTCGTAGCGTATAGCACTGAAGCTATATTCCATTTTGTTTCTGTAATTCCAAACCGAAGGAGAGTCTATGTATTCATCGAAAAGTTCCTCTATGTTCTCAATTTTCCCAATGCGTTTGTAGAGTTGAAGGCAAGAATCTTTTTTGGCTTCGTGTTGTTTTTCTATGGGCCATGCTGCATAGGGTGCGCCTGGAATTCGTTGGAAAGGCAAGTCTATTTCATCGGGAGAATTCTCAAGGACTTCAATCAATTTGCAATTCGCAAATCGTTTGTCGGGCTTGATCACCTGCGCACGAACGAGTTGTCCGGGGAATGTATTTTCAACAAAAACGGTAAAATCGCCTTTGTCGGTTTTCAATAGTCCAATGCCATTGCCTCCGAAGGCAAAGCGGTCTATTTTAATGTCGAGTATTTGATTTTTTTTCAGCACAGGG